>CALDJV010000339.1 GCA_937899305.1 uncultured Cytophagaceae bacterium | reverse complement strand
GCTATTGGAGCTATTAACAGTTTTATAAAATAGAAGGGGGCGAACATGTTGAGTATAGATAGCCTAAAATTACTCAATCATTATTTTGGCTTTTGTACCATTGAAAAAGTCAATCTTTGATTAAACCAAAAGCCATCCAAGATTTATTGGGTGGGTAATTTTGGCATAACGGTTACGAAAGTAAATGAAAAGAAGGTTTGAGAAAAGTGAAATGATAAAACACATGGTGAATGACCAGTTTACGATGGTGAAATCGCATGCGGACAATATTTATGTACGTATAACAAGCCTTATAAAGAAAAATAATTCAATTTATTTGTTAGATAACCTACCTGATAAAGGTTATCTTGTAGAATAATCAGGCAGTAGAATCAAAAGTAGAAGCATTTGTGGGGAGAGGTACAATATACTCGAGGGAACAAGGACTTATGAAAAATCAAAGAAAAGTTTTAGTGGTTAGTTTAGATGAAAGTGTACATGGGTGTTTTTCGGCAGTCAAACAGCTTGCCGATGGTTTACATCTTGGCACAATCCACCAAGCCCGAAACTACGACCAAATCATTGGTAGTATTCAACAAGGTACCCCCGATTTGATCATTTGTGAGGTAGGTTTGAAGTGTGAAACTGATGGGATAGCACTCATGCGCACCATTGCTCGAGTATACCCTATACCTGTATTTTTTATTCTGAACGAAAACCAGCCCTATTTGGTAGAGCAAACCAAGGAATTTACCACGGTAGGGGTGTTACTAAAGCCCTTGAACCTGGTGCAGCTCAAGCTTAGTTTAAAATTATCTTTTAATAAAATAGGGTTACTCATCTAGCATACTACAGTAATTGGTCAAGAACTTTCTTGAAACTATCCGATACGTTCAAGTATGATTTGACCTCCTGCTTTTCTCGCTTATCAAAATTACCCGATAATTGATCCAAGTCAATCAGAATCTTTTTCTTGTCATATGATTTAATAAAGCTCAAGTTGACCGCAACGCTTCGATGAATTTGCTGAATACGAAACCTTTTGAGCTCAGCGAGGACCGAACCAAATTTTTGGTTGATGTTATACACTCGTTGGGTCGTCACCACATTGCAATTGTTGTTGTCAGCCTCAATGTAGATGATATCTTGATAATCTACCTGATAATAATTACCACGACTCTTGAGGGTGATTTTGTTTTTCTGGAGGTTTTGAATGATATTTTTGAGATCAATGTCCAATTGTTGTGCTTGAGTCATAATGGTATTTTTGATCATGTAACTCTCTGGATTGGTAAGTAGGGCCCGATCCACAATTTCTTCCTCAGCGTGCATTGTCAAATAAATGATGGCGACATTGCCCATCGCCTTCAGTGCATTGGCTACATCAATGCCATCTTTTTCGCTTTCCAGATTAATATCACACAGAGCCACATGAGGCAAACAAGCTTGGGAGAGTGCAATGGCCTCCTGATAAGAGGCGGCTACTCCTGAGACACAATAACCAAAGTTTTGTACCAGACCTTGGATATACTGCTGAATATCAGGGTCATCTTCTAGGATGAGTACATTGTATTGTTTTTTTTCGTCTTTTGTCATAGTGCGTACAAATGAGAGTTAATTGACAAAATACGAATTATAACTTTGTAGACAAAGGACTAAGTAACGCTTTCAAAATAAGTGTCAAGGTTTTGGTAAAATCACTCAAAGCTAAACCTCAGAGTTCCTTACAGGACAAGTTTTGCACTCGTAGCAGCGTC
>CALDJV010000338.1 GCA_937899305.1 uncultured Cytophagaceae bacterium | reverse complement strand
AAGTATTGCACTGAAAGTGCAGGGTTTTAACCCAGAGCTGAGACCAATAAACAAAGCCGATTATTTCTCCAAAACTGACGCTTAACAAGTTTTTAACAAATCCATAAAATACTGTAATACAACAGTTTAACTTCAAAAAAACGTTTTTTCAACTGAATTCAATCCTTATATGTAACTTTTTAAGTTACAATAAGGTTATTACAGTGAACGCAGCAAACAACGCTGCTTTTTTAAGACATTAAAATGTAACTATTAAAGTTACAAAATCACACAACAAAAAACTCTAAACAATAAAAAAATGAAAAATTTAGAAATTCTATCTCGCGAACAAGTAGCTCCTGAAACTCAAGGTATTTTTGATGCCCTTAAAAAGAAGGTAGGAATGGTTCCTAACCTATATGCTACAACTGCCCACTCCCACGCTGGATTGGTATCGCTACTTACTTTAGGAGAGAACTTGGATGGGGGTGAATTCAACGCCAAAGAAGGAGAAGCCATTGCTTTGGCAGTAGCCGAAACCAATGCTTGTACTTATTGCCTATCGGCCCATACGGCTATCGGTAAAATGGTAGGTTTCAGCGAAGAAGATACCGTAAAATTGAGAACTGGCGAAATCGATGATACTAAATTAGCCGCACTCACCAAGTTGGCCAAGGCGTTGACTGAAAATCGTGGACACGCTGACCAAGCTTTGATTGACAACTTTTTCGCGGCTGGTTACAGTAAAGCTGCTTTGGTAGAGCTTGTGGGTCATGTAGTTAAAAATACTTTCACCAACTACATCAATCACGTAGCCGATACTACAGTTGACTTTCCATTGGTGAAGCCTTTAGTAACTGAAACTACTGCTTAGTAACAGGTTCAAAACAAGTTTTTAGACATCAATACAGATTAATTCAATCGTATCCGAAATTAAATTATCTCTGCACAAAGCCCCGAAAATTCGGGGCTTTGTGCATGAGATACATTCATTTTATTCAGAAATGATCCGACGATGGTAGTTGATTTGCCCCAAATGATAACTAAGATGGGTTAAAAAATACATCAACATGGTATCGATCGAAAAAACCTGTTGATTGAATTCTATTGGATAATCTTTAGTGAGACGTTCGATCGGCAAATTGGTCAATGTCTGCTCCAGCATTGCGCTGGTAGCCGCTATATCTTCCACGATTTGTTTGCGAGGCACATCACTAGATGCAAATTCGGCTTCGCGATCTCGAACAAATCCAGTCTCGCCTAGTACAGTTCCAATAAAATAGTTCAGATTTCCAATGAGATGTAGCGTTAGATTTCCTCCTGAATTGGCAATCCCTGGCATTACTTTCCAGAGATCTTGCTCGCTTTGGTAAGCCAGTATTTCTTCTTGGAGTTTGGCTAAATCTCGTTGATAAATAAAGATGAGTGTTTGAAGAGTCATTGTGCTATTTTGCGTTTTCTTTCAACGCAAAATAGCATAAAACCTGGATTACTTCCAGAACATCATAATAGATACTAAATAAAAGAGGGCGATGTAAAATAAAATCAGACCTCGGTTCTCGATAATTTTACTAACCAAACTATACAAAAAACCGAACCTAAATCTTTTTAACACTTTTTCCATAATGTTGGTTGGTTTAATAGTAATAATGCTGATTGCTTATGATAAAAAACAATATTATTATCAAATAAACAATTCCGAAAATCAAATTTGCATATATGAAAATTTACATCAATAATGAAAACACCTGTTTTTTCACTATTAATACTATAATTGCATCACATATTGATATTATACCAAATGTATGCCAAAGTTTTCCAAAGCCAAATGAAATTAATATGTTACTATATTATTCAAAAGAGGTTGTATTACTCAATCAGTAAATTTAAGCTTATACCTAAAGCTTATAATATTACTATTAATCAGCTAATATAATATATGCAAATATTATAAAAACGAATACTTTTTGATAATTTCTTGAGCAGTTTGTACACCCGATAGGTAGGCTCCATGAACCGTGGCCAAATAGATGGGATGAGTGGCTTCTCCCGCGAAAAATACAGGCCCCATTGATTTGCCCAAAGCAGTGAATTGGATGGCTTTAGTGCCTACTGGCAAGTAAGAATAAGACCCTTGGCTGTATGGGTCGCTCCACCAACGGGTAGTCTTGATAGATACCAAGTGGGAGGTTTTGCCAAACATAGCTTTTAAGGTGGCCAAAACTTGTTCCTTAGTATGATTGATATTCTCTTCTTCCAAAACCTTACCAAATTTACCTGCTACAGTAGCAATCAAGATCGGCTTTTGAGAAAAATACCCCCAGTTCATATACATCATATAAGGGTTGGTCTTTGGGGAAAGATGGCTCATAAACTGAAGATTTTTATCCCAGAAAAAATCTTCAAACTGGAGTATTACTTTGTTTAAAAGCCCCATTCTAAGTGATTGAATTGCTCTTTGCTTGAAAAATGGCAGTTTGGGAGAAAAGGAAATATCACCTTTTTTGAGTACTCCTAAAGGCAAAGTAATGAGGGCCAAATCTCCTTCAAAAATTTTATTTTGTCGCGTCACTACTTTAACACCTTTTTTTTTCCAAATGATATGGTTTACCACTTGCCCTAGTTGAATATTTAAACCTTGAGCCAGTTTGTGAACTACCTGATCATACCCATTTGGAAATACCAATTGTCGTCCTCCAAAGCGTTTACCAGAATCATACCAAGTAGACAAATCATCCAAAGAAGCTCCCTCGCTCAATTCTGATACCCTTAGCCGCCAACGCAAATAATTTTGATCGGCCTCATTGAGGTCAAAATCTCGCATCAGGTGATGCAACATCGCTGCCATAGAGGTATCCTGGCGCTGGAGGTACGCCAAACGGTAGGCTTTGCGATACATCCAAAAGGCCATTTCACGTTTTTGGCGGAGCGTTTCATCATCCATAACCGAAAAGTCAGGATGGTGTAGCTGGACTTGCCAGCGTTTTGAGGTGGCCGTTTTGATGTGGTATTTTTTGGTCAGGCTAGCAATGGGATTGCCTTTGGCTCCGTGAATCCAACTGGCTCCAAGGTCTACTGCCGTGCCTAGCGAACGATCTGTCCAAATTCTCCCTCCTACTCTATTTCTTGCTTCTATCAGAACCACTTCATAACCAGCATTTTGTAAAACTTGAGCAGCAGCAATACCTGCTATCCCCGCGCCCACCACCAATACTTTGGCTACCGCCTTGTTTTGACGTGGCTCTGCTTTAGGCTCACAAGCCCAGTGCATCAGCCCGAGCCCATACCCTAACCCAAGGGTACTCAAGTAATTTAGGAATTCTTTGCGTGTCATTTTTGCTATTGTTCAATTACTAATTTACCTATTTTCTGCCTCAGTTGGCGGGCATCTTTCTGGATATTTCTATATTCAATATTTCATTGCCAAATTTATTGACTTATGAGCCTCAAAAATTGCATCGCTGTCTATCTCATCCTATGCTCATTCGCTTGGTTGTTTACCAGTTGCAAATCTCCTCAAAACAACCAGCAAAACCTTTTGGATAGTCTTTTAAAAAATCAGGCACCGCGTTTTAATGCCATCTTAAAAAATCCGAAAAAGTACCAGGTTCAAATTATCTATACTCAAATTGATCGCGATGCCCAACAAACCCCAAAGTTTACCACTCATTACTGGAACGTAGACAGCAATCGTTATTTTTACCCGGCCAGTACCGTCAAATTTCCCGCTGCCTTGTTGGCCCTCGAGAAAATCAAACAACTCAATATCAAGGGGTTGAATAAGTACACGCCAGTAAGGTTTGATTCACTTCGCCCACCACAACAATCTCTGTATACAGACACTACTGCCCAAGACAGCATTCCTACCATGGCTCATTTAATCAAACAAATTTTTATTGTCAGTGATAATGAAGCTTACAATCGCATTTTTGAGTTTCTAGGATCAGATTACATCCACAAAACACTTCGTCAAAAAGGCTATCTACACACCAAAATTGGGCATCGCTTAGAAGTAGGAGGGCTCACCAAGGAGGACAACTTGCATACCAGTCCAGTCACTTTTTACCAAGGGGCAGATACCATCTACCATCAACCTGCTCACCATCATCACACCTTTCCTCCTAGTCGTTTTTCTAACCTAAAACTAGGAAAAGCCTATCAAAAGCAAGGAAAAATCATTCGTCAACCAATGGATTTTACTGATTACAATGATATTGCCTTACCAGATCTACATCGTTTGATCAAAGCCGTTATGTTTCCTGATATGGTGCCTCCACAACAACGTTTTGACTTGACCACTCAAGACTATCAGTTTTTGTATCAGGTAATGTCTGAGTATCCCCGAGAGAGTCAATATCCGACTTACCGTGAACAATGGGATAGCTATGGCAAATTTTTGTTTTGGGGAAACTCTAAAGAAAAGATGCCTGCTCAGGTGCGAATTTTTAATAAAATAGGCCAGGCTTACGGCTTTTTGACAGACACCGCTTATTTTGTTGACTTTGCCCATGGCATAGAATTTATGCTATCCGCGACTATTTTTGTCAATGAAAATCAAACCTTCAATGACAATCGCTATGAGTATCAGCAAATAGGTTTTCCGTTTTTGCAGGAATTGGGACAGTTAATTTACAACTATGAAAAACAACGACCCAAAAAAGTGAAACCTGATTTGAGTAAATTTCAGCTAAAATACGATTGACATTAAAGAAAACGATGCATCACCAAAGCATCTACTGGTCCTTGTTCTTGATGGTGGAATACTTTAGGCAAAATACCTACTTGCTGAAAACCTAACTTTTTCCATAAGCGAATGGCAGGCAAGTTGGTGCTAACAACCAGGTTGAACTGCATCGCTTTGTAACCTATTTGTTGTGCTTCCTGAAGCGAATGCTCAGCCATTTTCCGTCCAATGCTTTGACCTCTTTTTTCGGGATGTACCATATACCCAGCATTGGCCACATGAGCACCCAGTCCGGGTTGATTATCCTTGATAAAGTAAGTACCTACCACCTCCCTTCCAAACCGAGCTACATATACTCGGTTGTTTGTCGACATCCATACAGCTCGCATGGCTTCTTTGGTCATTTTAGGATCATACACGTAGGTATCACCTTTGCGAATAATCGGCTGGATAATCTCCCAAATTTGGTCATAGTCGTCTGAAACAGCGGGGATAATTTGTAGTTCAGTACTATTTTCAAAATCTTGGAGTAATGCAAGGTCATCCATATTTATCATTCAATATTTTACGCAATTCGGGATATGGTAACAATGTAGTCTGAGTCGGTAAAATTAGTAGTTTTAGTTCAAAAAAAACAAAGTCTACTCCTTGTAGTTATGCATATAAAGTTTTTTGAAAAAAACCATTAAAATACTTTTACATCAAATGTAAGTACATATATTTGCACTGTAATTGAAGCATAATTTAAAAATTACTCTAAAATGAAAACAATCACATTTGTAAGATTCGCTTTGATGCTCGGCGCGGCGTTTTTGTTTGTAAAATGTAGCCAAAGCCCTAAAAGTGATAACGCTACTACTGACACTGCCAAGCAGGTGGACACTACTGCCGTGATCAAAGCAGAGCCGTTTAATGTAGATGTTGCCAATAGCAAAGTAACTTGGGTAGGAACCAAATTGACGGAAAAACACAATGGTACCTTTGATGTAAAAGAAGGTAATTTGTCGGTAAAAGGAGGTAAAATTGTAGGTGGAAGCTTTATCATTGATATAAAATCACTGAAAGATTTAGACATTCCAGCTGACAAACCAGGCAATGCAAGGCTGGTAAAACATTTGTTAGGCGATGATTTCTTTGATGCTGAAAAATTTCCTACCAGTACTTTTGAGGTGGTATCGGTAGAAGACTACAAAGCAGAAAACGGCGAAGAACGTGAGAAACTAGACAAAGAATATACTTTAGCAGATCCTACTCATATGATTACTGGTAACTTAGAAATGAAAGGGGTTAAGAAAAGTATTAAATTCCCAGCCAAGGTAACTATAGCAGATGGTTCGGTTACTGCCGAAGCCAAGTTTAACATCAATCGCAAAGATTGGGGAATGAACTATGGCACTGATGACTCAATCAAAGATAAATTCATCCGTCCTACGGTACACATCGGCTTGGATATCAAAGCGAAAAAATAAACTCCTGGTTTTTCAGGTATTATATTATATAAGTAGGCAGTCCATCATGGGCTGCTTTTTTTATTATGCTTATCAAAGTACAATGTTGGATTAATTCTAAGTCAATTCAAAACAACCATAAAATGTAATCAAACGTCGCTCAAGTTACATTTTACGCATTTTATCAACCTACAGTAAATGTCTGAAAGCGCTCATACTACAACATTAGTCACAGCCTTTGATGCTTCAGCAAACGGTGTTTGAACAAGCACTCCAGGATTGGAAACAGCAAACTCCTCAGGTAGACGACCTACTTTTAATTGGTCTCAAATTATAAACTTTATCTACCTCATTCTAAAACAATAAACCAACGAATATTGTTCTAAAACCAATAATAAAGCATATGTAGTTCAAAATTTGCGGTAAAATATTTTCAAACATTTTACTTTTAACAAATAATATTATTACATTTAAAAAACTAGAAGGTATAGGCTAAGTTTTATTACACAAACACATCTCGGTTACATCCTTCCCTTGTTTGGAATGCCGGAGAACCTGTAGCAACACCTCACAAACATGTTTTCCTTGTTTACATATCGACAAAAAAAATCTCAAAAAGTGGAGATTGAAAGTGACCTACTTTGGCAGCAATACTTGCAAGAAGAGGCCCCTTACCGCAAAGAGAATCTACAAGACGAAGCTTTTTGGGGACGATATGAGCGACTAGTCAAAAAATCTAAGAGAAAACAACCTCACTCGGTAGCTACTGTCTCTTACCATAAGCCTACTCATATTTATGATTATCACGCTTTGTACAAGTTTACTGAGTTTGGGAGGCTGTACGCCATCCTCAATGGAAGCATTTTTAGTTTTTGCTTTTTGTTTATATTTTCGGCCATGCTCAGTAAACGCCTTCTCGTAGGAGTTGAGCTTTACCTGTTACTGATTCCTATGTGCATTTTGGCGGGTGTATTTTTTGCCCGATCATTCAAAACCTGCTTGGTTACTTCAAACCTACTGATCATCAAACATCCTTGGATGTTAATCAATAAAACTTTTGTCCTCCAACACATTCAGGAAGTAACTATAGATGATGACCCAAACGGGTATTGGTTTTTGAAAATATGTACTCAGCAGGAATCTTATAATTACAGCGTCAATATTAATTACTGTAAACTCAAAAAATTACTGGATTTCTTGGGAGAAAATCAAATTGAAACCCACGATAGAATAAGTTTGACTGTATAACGTATTTGTTTCTCACTACCAACATATTGTAATGGCCTACCCTTCCGCTGACTTCGCCTACAAAGTAAAATATCACCAAATTTTCTTCAAGAAAAATGAGGTTTTGGCAAATTTATACCTGACAG
>CALDJV010000337.1 GCA_937899305.1 uncultured Cytophagaceae bacterium | reverse complement strand
TGAAAAAAATCTTTGCGTAGCTTTAGCTACGGAACTATTTTTTGAAGAAGTATAGTGACAAGAGATGAGCCAAATGGATTAGGTTATTTATGTAGTTTTACATAGATACCAAACCTACTGAGCTTATGAAATATCGTCGCCTCAAAAACCTACTTTTTTTACTCCTCATTGTTCTCCTAAATCTGATTGGTCAACTGACCATCGCCCAGCCCTCCTTGCTTGACTCCTACACCTGGAAAAAACGCGTCTTGCTGGTATTTTCGGCTAATGCTAAGACAGTTCTTTATCAAAAACAAATCAAAGCCTTTGAACAAGCCACTATGGGAGTACTCGACCGGGATTTGATCGTGTTCAAAGTAATAGGAGAGGGAGGCCAACAACCCAATCATCAGCCATTAAGTCGGGCCCAAAACCAACGATTGCGTCAATATTACAAAGTGCCTCTTCAGCAGTTTCAAGTGATACTGATTGGCAAAGACGGGGGAGAAAAAATGCGTACCATCAAAAAAGTGATGCTGGTCAAGCAGCTTTTTCGCACTATAGATGCCATGCCTATGCGGCGGAGTGAGATGCGGAGAAAGGGTGGGAACTAGTGCCCAAAGCACTGGATGATGAATATTAAAAGTATTAAAAATCACATCTTGCCCCTCCAATCCTCCACGAGTTTCCCCTACTGACGCCTCCCATTCGTTACGAATACTTCCCTTTGTCACGCTGAGCCTGGCGAAGGGTCTGGGTGTAGCATAGTGCGCTCCTCTGATGCTCCACTGTGTTCAGCCTGACAATGGGAGTAGGGTTGTATTGAGGTGGTTGTTGTTCCCCAATGCCCCTCCAATCTTCCACGAGTTTCCCCTACTGACGCCTCCCCTTTGTTCCGTATACCTTCCTTTGTCACACTGAGCCTGGCGAAGTTCCTCACTCCGTAAGCATTCCAGCCTTAATTTCGGTTATTACCAACAAAAAAGCAAATACCCTCAAATTTGAGAATATTTGCTTGAAAAAAAACTATTCAACACCCTACTGTTGATTCATCGGCTGTACCGATGAAGTCTTGAATGTCTTCAAGTAGTTAATACTTGTGCTTGCTATAAGGTTAACAGTAGAAGTTGAGCAAATGAAAAAAATTAGGTTTTCGTAACTGTAACTGTTAGCAAAAGAACAAAAAAGACCCTTGGGGTGCAATAGACAATTCATAAACGGTGGGTTTGAGTTTATGAAAGGGAGTTTTGCCAACTGATTTTGATTATTTGCGTGGTTTTAATGATTCAAAATGATCCTGACCCATTTGCCTTTAGCGTTGATGATCATGTTTTTAATTTCACGGTAATTGATAAAGTTACCAGCGAAGGGTTTTCCACCTTCCGATTGGGTTACTAAAAATCCTCCTTGAAGAATTTCTAATTTGACATTCCTTTTAAAATCGCTGAAAGCTGGGCTAACGACTTCTTTTTGAGCGCGAATAAAAGCAGTACCTACAATGACTACCTCTTTTACTTGACTAGCAGTGATTCCTAGTTTACTGAAGAACTGTTTGGCTTGATTTTGAGTCATTTGAGCAAAAGAGAAGCTGGTGAGCCCCAGGCAAAGTAGGGTACTTAAAATAAGTTTTTTCATAAGAATAAGTTGTTAAAAGTGATAAGTATTCCCTGAATAAAACGAAACTTTTGGTGATCTGCAAGGGAGAATTTATGAGTAGTGGATTTGGGTTTACGAAAAGGAGGTTTTGCGGTAACTTTGTAACAAACACAATCTAGCGAAAGTATTCGCTTGTGCAACAATGTATGATCACAAGCGGATACTTTCGCTAGAGAAGAAACTTTATTTTTACACACTCTAGCGCAATATCAATTACTAAATGTTCCACTCATCCCGCAAAAACTCAATTTTGGGACTGTATTGGTCATTGTGTTCACATTCACGGATAAACTCCTCTACATCAGCTCTCTTAAGCGTGCGTTGTCCATCTTGAATAAATCGCTTGATTCGGGTGATGAGGTGGTCTTTGTTGGTCGCCGTATTTTTTTTAAGCAATGCATCAATCCGCAGGCGATTGACCAACGTTTTGATGTCTGAAGAAGTCAGCCCAATGCTTTCTTCGCCGAGATAATTGAAAAACACCTGGTCCATTTCCAAAACGGTTCGCTGCTTTTGACTCAGTTCACTATTGAGCTTGTTTATGTAATACTCAAATATTTCGGCTCGTTCTTGGGCATTGGGAGGGAAAATGGGAATCTTCAGGTCAAAGCGACCCGAGCGCTTCAGCGCAGCATCCAACTGACTGATTTTGTTGGTGGCTCCCACTACCAACACATTGTTTTCGTCAATGTTATTCATCTCAATCAACAATTGGTTGATGGTAGCCTTTTGATCGGTGTGGGCTTGAGGATTGTTTCTACTGAAGCCAATGCTTTCTAGTTCGTCCATAAACAACATAGAAGGACTTTTGGAAAAGGCTTGGGAAAAAATGTCCTTGATGTTTTTTTGGGTTTGTCCAATCCACATACTTTGGATATCAGCGGGAGAGAAAGTGAAGAAATGACGCCCCAGTTCATTGGCAAAAGCGTGAGAAAGGTAAGTTTTTCCACAACCCGACAACCCATAAAAGATAATACCTCCCAAGCCCAGCTGGTGATGTTCGTCCTGGAGTTGAATCAAATCCTGCAGCATGGCTTTTTCTTCGTGAAGCCCTTTTACCTGATCAAAAGACAAGGTTTGGGTTTTGGATTTGGTGAGCTTTTGAGGCAGGCGTGGAGGTTTGATCACCAACGGAGCGGGTAAACTGACTTTGTTGAGGTTCAAAGGTACCACAGTGTGTTGGATATAATTGGGAGCCAACACAGTTACCTTGATTCGCTTATTCAGGGTTTCACGTAGGCTGATTTGGATGATTTCCTGCGTTTTTTTGAGTTGATAATGATTACGAGCCGCCTCGAATCCAGGAACGACCAGCCAAAACTCCTTCAGATTCTTCTTCCAGCCTTTACTCTCGTTTTTGATACTCGAAATCAAATCGAGATAGATATTTTTATCCCTGATTTTTTGACTAAGGGTTTTAATTTCTACGATCAAATCGTTTTTGACCATTACATCTGGGTTCGACGAAAACTCATAATCTTCTTGAGCGTGGTAACGACTGGTATTGCCATTGGTGACGATTTCTTCCATAGCATAGCCCCGATGCTGGTGCAGCGTATTCAAAGTAAAATACTGTAGGCACAAGAATTCATCACTTTCGTAGTTCCATTGCATACGGTTAAAAATGGCAGGATTCATTTGCAACAACAACTGGCTCTCGGCCAACTTTTGAGCTTTTTGCAACCAGGAGAACGCGCTGGCCAAAGGCAACTCATCACCTACTGGATAGTGGGGTACCTCGAGTAATAGTCGAAAATGCTTGAGAATATTTTCTCGAACCGTTTGGGGAAGGTCACTTTCTTGGGCGTATTTGCTATGTAGGACAAATGCATGAGGAAACTTTTGATTCACCTGGGCAATCAGGTTATTCAGTACATTTTCCCGGTTTTTAGTCTCAATTTGGCTTTGGGTAGGGCACTTGAACAACAGGTAGAAAGGATCAGAGTAATATTTGTTGGCATAGAGCGCCAATTGATTGAACCGATGATGAAAATGTTCGGCCTGGATGAGGGCGGCTCCATTTTCACCCAAAATAACTTGCTCGAGGTTTTTCTGGCTAAAATTATAAATGTCATAAAAAGTCCAGACATTGCTACTGGGTTGGTCATTACCCGATTTATCGGTGTCAAACTGCGTCAGCTCAATTTGTCCAATGTCTCCAATTTTAAAATCACTGCGGTACTGTCTTTTGCGAAGCAACTCGAAAGAAAGCACCTTTTCTATGATCTCGGAGTAAAAATCGTCAGCTTTGGGAATGATAAACAAAGCCAAGGGCGAAAACGAGTTCAAAGTGGCTTGAAACTGGTCATAATCTTCGGGCGACTCGAATTCAAATAAATGTTTGAAAAAATCCTCGACAACGGACAGAGGAGTCCACGACGGAGCAAGATTGGTGGAGGATGCCGAAGGTGAAGACAAGCGAAAGTTCAGCCAACTATCTTGGGGGGTAGTAGTAGTAAGGGCTGGGCTCACTTCAAGCTGATGCTGTTGAAGGGCCTGATTGAATGCTTCCACAAATGCCGGATAATCTTGTTCAAAGTTAATTTTATTGATAATGGTAGAGAGTTTTCTTCGAGTAGATTTTCCAGAAAGGTGTTGTATGCTGTGAAGAATTGTTTGAATAAAAGTTTGTGTTTTCATGCGTGTTCCAGTATTTTTCAATCACCTGCATTGATAGTTTGAAGCAGTGACAACGAAATAGCGGGCAAAGTTACAACTTTTTTTAGGACTCCAGATGATTGAAGTAAAACAATTGACCAAAAAATATGGGAAGACTCGAGCAGTGTATGCGGTATCGTTTGAGGTAGCCGCTCAGGAAACCTTGATTTTACTGGGTACCAGCGGCTCGGGTAAAACCACCACTCTGAAAATGCTCAATCGTTTGGTAGAGCCTTCTTCAGGGGTGATTAGGATCAATGGTGAAGACATATTGCGCCAACCAGTCGAGCACATGCGTCGCAACATTGGGTATGTGATTCAAAATATTGGGTTGTTTCCTCACTACACTGTGGCTCAAAATGTGGCCATTGTACCTAAATTATTGAAATGGGCACCCGAAAAAATCGACCAAGTGGTCACCAATCTATTGGCTCGTTTGGACATCCCTCCGGCTGAATTTGCCCATCGCAAACCCCACGAGCTGAGCGGCGGACAACGACAAAGGGTAGGCATTGCCCGTGCTTTGGCGGCCGATCCAGCCGTGTTGTTGTTAGACGAACCTTTTGGCGCACTCGACCCAATTACCCGAGGGCAAATTGTGCAGGAATTTAAAAACCTGGAAAATTTGCGTGACAAAACGATGGTCATGGTTACCCACGACGTATTTGAAGCCATTGAACTCGGTGATCGTATTTTGCTGATGGACCAAGGCGAAATACAGCAGATTGGAACCCCACAAGATTTGGTCTTTCGGCCTGAAAATGATTTTGTACGCCAATTCTTTGACAGCCAGCGTTTTCAATTGGAACTTAAGGCGGTTACTTTGGGCGAAATATTGCTAAAAGCGCGCCTGACAGAACCACCTCCCACTCGTAAAACCATCAATTTTTCTAAAAATTTAAGTTTGTTGGACACCCTCGAGCAGGCTTCTCGCTACAACGAAAAAACCATTACGATTCGAGTGATAGATGAATCCCAACAGGCCCTGGTGCAGCTCACTCGCCAACAACTGATGCAGGCCTATTATCAATGGAAACAGGCGCAATAGCAATTTAAGAGATCCCTACCATGAAAATAAGTGAAGAACAGAAAGCAAATGAGCGTAAAATTAGTCAATTGCTTGGCAGCAATGATGCCACCAATGTAGTTCTGGGAGTACAACTGTGTGTGGGTCTAAAGGGTGCTTACAGCAGTGAGTTGGCCAAAAAACTGAGAGAGCAGGTATTACCTTGCCTGAAGTATGGTGCAGAAAAGGCCTATTTCGATCAGTTGACTACCCTCGATTTGTCAAATCAGGAGTTAAACAAATTGCCTCCTGAAATAAAGCAACTCAAAAGGCTGAGGTTACTCAACTTAAATAGTAATGAGTTCAAAGTGTTTCCGAAGGAGATTTTGGAGTTGCATCATTTAGAAGAACTCAGTTTGAGCTTTAACCAAATTACGGCCTTACCCCCCGAAATAGCCCAACTACAAAAGTTGGCTTCATTGACGATGTACCGCAATGGACTTAAGAGTGTACCAACTGATATTGGCACTTTGAAGGATTTACAAGTACTGGAGTTGGCCGAAAATCAGTTGGATTCGTTGCCTACTGAGATTGATCAATTACAGAACTTGATTAAACTAGAACTGAGAGACAACCAATTTTCTGAACTTCCTGCCGAAATAGGGGCATTAAAAAAACTTTTTGCTTTAGACATTTCCAATAATCAATTGTCATCATTGCCTTTTTTTATTGGGCAATTGGCCGAGCTGAGAACCCTGGAGGCCAGTAACAATCAATTTACTGCATTACCCGTGAATTTTGGGCATTTACAAAAGTTGGATCACTTAGATTTGAGCAACAATCATTTTGAACTGCTTCCGGGGTCAATTCTTGAGCTTCCCAACTTGAAAGTGCTCGAGATGGAGAGCAACCAAATCGTGGGCATTCCACTCACTCACAGATATTTGCCTGATTTACAATACCTTAACCTAAGTAGAAATCAAATAGAAAGGTTACCCAAATGGATAGGACAATTGGGGCAGTTGAGAGCACTTGACTTATCGCAAAATAAATTGACCAGTTTGCCAACTGAACTTGGTCAACTGAATGAGTTGGTATATTTATCATTGAACCAGAATCAATTGACCGTGCTCCCGGCTTCTATTGCCAAATTGTCGGCTCTGGAACATCTAAATTTGGCCGAAAACCAATTAGAACAAATACCACACGAGATAGGCCAGTTGAAAAAATTACAGGTGCTGAACCTGATGTCCAACCAACTTACGCAACTTTCTCGAGACATTGGGCAATTAGAAGGCTTGACAGAGCTTTATTTGTCCAATAATCAATTGGTGAGTCTGCCTCCCGAAATAGGTCAGTTGCAAGGAATCAAGCATTTAGACTTTGCGAACAATTGTTTCACCGACTTACCTTTGGAGCTTGGTAATTTGTTGTTGAAGCGAAATTTTGTTTTAGGCGCGAATCATATTTCAACTGAAGCACGAATTCGGCTACGCCGAGCTTTACCAGAGTGTACTTTTGATTTTATGGACTATGCCACATCCGATCCAAAAGACAATGATCTGCTATTTAATTTACGTGGAGATGAATCAGAAATAGAACTTGGCTTTAAACAATGTGCAGCATTAAAAGGGGATTACAGCGAAATAATAGAAGTGGAACTTCACAAATATTTGGACTGGTGTGTAAAGTATGATTTAGAGCAAGATTATTGGCAAAGTGTGGAACGCTTGCTTCAGGTAGAGAGGGATTGGGTGCCATACTTAGGGGCGTTGAAAAACTTGCGGGTACTGAATCTTTCTTTTTTAGATGGCATGCGTTTGCCATCAGACTTGTCAGCCTTACAAAAACTAGAACACCTTACTTTGTCCGCTTCAACGTCAGGTTCATTTTTCGATATTGTTACTAAACTATCCCAACTTATTTGGTTAGATGTCTCCAGCAATACATTAGAGCGTTTGCCTAATACGATAAGACAATTGACTAGATTACAGGGCTTAAGACTTGAACACTGTCTTTTGAACACTTTTCCGAAAGAAATTAGTGAATTGACTACTTTGGAATCCCTGCTGTTAGGCAATAATTGGATGACAACTTTACCGGCCGAAATAGGCAAGTTGACCCAACTAAAAAGACTTGAGTTACACCATAATCAGTTAAATGAATTGCCCGACGAACTAG
>CALDJV010000336.1 GCA_937899305.1 uncultured Cytophagaceae bacterium | reverse complement strand
GAAAACCAAGTCGCAAAGTATAAATTAGTCGAGTTGATTGCTTTTTTAGGTTTGCTAAAACAATTTCACTTGGGAACAATTACAAACTTTAGCATGGTAGATGTACAAACTGGTGCCTCACCATATGTGGGTCAATCATTTGAGGATGCACACGATGACTATATTAAATTATGAAAAATATTTTTATATTTCGTCAAGGTAGAGAAAATATAGCTGAGTTAAATCACAGATTAGAATCTCAGTATGGTTTAAAATTCTTTTCTTATGTAAATCTGATCAAAGAAGAGTATCATTTAAAGACTGAATTAGGACTGAGAACTTATGAATATATCCGAGAACAATATTTACCCGAAACCGAGGTGGACTTTGAGTTGATAGAATCTTACTTCCAAAGAAGCACGGATGTAGGGATGGTTTTTACGACTTTTTGGAATCATGAGTACTTTTCAAAATTTATGGAACTACATCGAATTTACTGTCACTCTCTTTATTTTATTCATTTCTATGAAACAGTAGAAAAAAAACTTGAGAGATCATTAAGTTCTTCTAATAGTAATCCATTTATCAAATCTATTCCCAACTATAAGGAAAGGATATGGAAAAAGGCACAGAGTAACTATGCGGCTACCAAAGAAAAACTGATCTTAACTAAAGATCATCCATACAATTTGGTACTTGATGCTCATCTTCCGGTAGAAGAGCACTGGGCCAAAATTAAAGCTTTTTATGAGAGTTAAAAACCTGCAAGCCCATTGATGACTTGATTGCCCGAATCATCACATTTATAAAGAATAAAATCCGAAGCTTTGGCGGCCAGAAAGGGAAAAAAGGCAAAAAGAATACAAAAGAGGACGACAAGCGGGAGATGAAGAAAGATCAGGGTAAGGATGAGATGACGGATGTGGATCGGAAAAGGCATCAATGGTTCTTAGAAGAAATTAAACAGGAGTTAAAGAAGCCTAGTAAAGTAAAGACTTTGCCGTATTTTATAGAGAAAAAAGAATACAGGCTCGTAGGCTTGAAAGGATATATAATAAAAGGCTCAAAAAAATTGAGACCACCATCTCTCGAAGGCGTTTCTTATCTTTGGTAGAGGTATTTATAATCAAACACACCCATACAAATAAAAAAGCAGGCCAAAGATCCCGAAGGAAATGGCCTGCTTTCGATTTATATATAGTTTTAGTAAAAGTTGCTAATTTGTTGCCTTACTCCACGTCAATTGAGCATGAAGTCGAGGTCTTGCTTTGACATAACAGGCCTGGGATGTAGCCGGAAGGTATACTCTCCTTGTTGGTCCAATTTATCAATGTCTATGTGGGCAAACTCTTGTTTATTCATTACTCCTAAACGGTCATTAGGCAAAATTGCAATGAGTTTATTGGCCATATCAGGACTAAACTGAAATTTTTGCCAACTTTGTTGAGTATAAGGCACAATTGCCAATCCACGGTCTCCAGTAATCAAGTATACTCTATAGTTTTCGTCCTTACTGGTGTGCCCATTGCCAAAGTCAAATTCTGCTTTGCAGATGATATGGTTGGGCATTGTGAAAATACGATTTACCCCATACAAACCAAACTTTCGGATTTTAAATCCTCGAAGCACCTTGGCTTTTACCTCAAGTTTCTTTGCCTTTAAAGTACGCAGTAAATTGGCTTTTTGCTTTACGGCTTCTTCATACTTAGTGATGACCTCATTTAGATTGTTACTTTGAGTAAACGATTTATGTAATATACCTTCAGCTTGTAATTCCTTTGGAATTTCTTCATTATTTGCTTTGCGCACAATGGTTACAAAGTTTCTACCTGATATTTCTTTGCGCCCTTGCTTGGTTTCTACCACCTTGCGTTCTTTGATCAATTCTAATTCATAAATATCTTTCTGAGTGGGCTGAATCCAAAGTTTTATGGTGTTATCAGCTGATGCGGTGGCTATATGCAAACCATTGGGCGAAAAAGCAACATCGTTTACCTTGGCCAAATGTCCTCTTAAGTTGTAACGGAAATTACCATTTCCATCCCATACCTTTGCCAAATAATCGTCAGACACCGTAATGATAGAATGCTGACTCGGTGAAAACCGGATGTTGTTGATTTTTCCGAGATGTCCTTTTCTCCGATAGCTTCCCCCCATATTTTTGATGAGTACAGTACGCACTCCTTTTCGATAAATAGAGAACAAATGAGCACTGCGGTTCCCAACTGTAATGAGATGATTTCCATCGTTGGAAAATATTGCTTGATCACTAGAGCCCTTGATCGTATGTAACAGTTTTCCTTTGGGGCTCCATAGCCTGGTACCAAACTCGGCAGTGGTAGAGGTGGTAAGCAAGTATTCATTATCTGGCGAAAAGCTAGCCGAGTTGTAATTCCCTTCGAGTACGTGCGAAAGTGTACCACCAATAGACCATATTTTTACCGGGCCTTTTCTAGATACGGTCAAGACACTTTTGCTATCGGGGGCAAAAAACGCATCCTTTAAAGCATATTTGTGAGAGAGTGTATGTAATAATTGGCCATTTTGAGACCATAATCTCACCGTATTATCTTCAGAGGCGGTCAATATTGTTTGCCCATTTTCCGAAAAACCTACTGAAATCACTTTTCCTTGATGCCCAGTGAAGTTTGCCAATAACTTGCCCTCTAAATTCCACAATTTGGCTGTTTTATCATCAGAAGCAGTCAAGATGTACTTTCCATTACTCGAAAACTTTGCTTGGGTCACCGCTTGCTTGTGACCATCTAAGGTTCTCAAAGGTACTCCCTGGTTATTCCATATTTTTGCAGTTCCATCGGCCGATGCCGAAACAATGTACCTACTATCGGGCGAAAAGTTTACCATAAATATTTCTCCTTGGTGCCCTTTCAAAGAAAAAGGAACATATTGTACATTGGTAAGTTTGATATCATCCCATTTTTCGTTGAATATCCAGCTATTGTTTTTAGTGGGGCTTTGCTGTTTGTTTTCGCCTACATATTGCCATACTACTTCTCTAAAGTATTCTAAGTAGGGGTTTTTCCTTACATCAAAATCCAACTGAAAAAAGTCTTCCTTGGCCTTTCTTACCTGTTCCTGTTGTTGCTTTCGTTTGGCCAGCATCTCCTCTATAAACTCGATTGAGTCGGTAAGATGTTGTGCTTTCATACGAGTAATGATTCCTTTCAATGAATCTACCTTTTGATTGACCTTGTTCTGAGAATTTTCGGACTTGGGCAGCTGCTTTTTTACCAGTTTAGATGTAATCAAAGACTTGCCAAGCCAGGTCCAGGTAGGGGCTAATTTGGCCGGAGGATTGCCCTGGCCAAAAGCTCCTGGAATGATACTGGCCTGATTGCTGCCCAAACGATGTAAGGCCAAGGGTTGGGTGCCATCTTCCAAGTAATAATGGCTAAACCCCTCACCTATATGGCGAGAGGCAAATTGTACATCAATTGTTTTACCTTGAGCAATGTATACCGGGTCTTTGCCTTGTTTCCCCCGAATCTCAAACATTCCGGCTGTTTCCAGGTTATTTTTTACTCCCGAGCTGTCATACTTCATAGGTACCCCACTAGCGATCACATCAGCAGCACTGTGCAACTCTCGATAGTTGAGCTTTACTTTGCCTTTTACCGGACGCCCCCTTCCATCTATGAAACTATAGGCCGGAATATGAATCGTGGTACCATTTTTTAGCCGTAAAGTTTTCGCCTCCTCGTTATTGATCTCCAGTTCGTTGTAGCGTACGTTGATCGATTGATTGATAAACGGAGTATGAATTTGTGAAATATTAGAAGTAGAGCTTTGAGGCATATTGAGGATGACCCATCCCACTACAAAAAGTATGGCCACTGCAGCAATATTTCTTACCCGACGTGATAAGGTAAACACTGGGGTAGACTTGGGAGACAACGTTTGTTGGTAATTGTCCAGAAAAGTATGCACTGAAGAATTAGATACGTTTTCATCTTGCATGAATTGATAAAACTCGTATACTTCACGTTGACATAGGGCACATTCTTCTACGTGGTCTTTTATTTTTGAGGGTAAATCATCAAGACGATTCACCAATTTTGCTTCCACAAACAATCCTATTCCAGCATCGTTCAAGTGCTCACCTTCAAAAAAACCTTCCACCAAGGTCCGCTCCAGTTCGGCCAGGTTTTCTTTGCGGTTGGTTTGTTTATGTATTTTGAAAATTCTTTTCATTTTCAAGTCCTTTGCCTTGTTCAAATAATTAGTGAGTGCTTGCTCTTAAAAGCGCTAATGATAATTTTTGTGCAACCATTTGCCTTTTTGCCGAGGCATCCAGCTTTGGTTTCAATGCAACTACCTTGGTAATTTGTTCTTGGGTAGCTTGCTCTTTGTTGGTTTCCGCATTGGCATTGGTGCGAAAATATTCATACAAGAAATCTGCAAAAAGCTTTTTATCGTTTATTCTGAATACTTGGTCTTCATCTCTGATCTCCAAATCATCAATGATTCCTTTTTTGTATTTGTCCCCAGTAATGTGTTGGTTGATCCACCGCTGAATGGCTTGGGGGGAGCCTTTTTCTTTGCGGTATTTTTGGAAATAAGGATGGACAATATCAAACAGCTCGCGATCTTCTTTATGTCGATAAACATTGTCTTCGCCCAGTGCTTCTAACAGTTTTTGCATATCGCGGGTTTTCATTCCCGGAAAACAATTCAACAAATCAAATTCGGTAATCGCAGCCCTTGCCTGTAGTTTCAATAGTAAGATCAACTTATAACCTACCTTGGGGAAGGTAGCCAGAAAGGTAGTCAAAAAATCTTTAAACTTGTTTTTTAGTTGCCCCAATAAATCTTGTGAATCAGTTTGATGCTTGTAACTCTTGTCGGGCATCACATTGTAACTGCGTTCGGTTTTTTCTTCCTCATCGTTTCCGTACAAGTTGTTGACCGATACCACCTTTTCTCGCTTATTACGCTCCTGAGTAAGTAAGGTATTTAATTTGTTACGGATAGATTTGGCTAGATAAAACCGGAATGATACCCCATTTTTACAGGCTTTTAGAAACGAGGGGCTGGGTAGCGAACTTGAGTACAGGTGTAGGTATACCTCCTGAAAAAAGTCATCCTTGAATTGATTGTAATAAGGAAATCCTCGCAAGTAAGCCTCTACTTTATCCTTGATGTACCCCTGGTACTCTCTCAGGATAGCATCGTACTGTTGAGCCTCGAGCAGTTCTACGCAGTATTCATCAGAAATGGGGTCATTGAAATTATTCATAATACACCTTGTTAATAGACGCCGGAGGCTGATTGAGTTGGGCTCATTTTTGCTCCGTTTGATTAGCTATACCATACAGGGAGGTTTCACTGGAGTTTTTTTTCTAACTTTTTTCAAAAAAAAATATAATTGTTTCCCAGGATAAGACTTAAATGCTTTAAAATGAGGTGATTAAATGTAAGAAAAATTTACTGAAAAATGATTGAATGGCTTGCTTATTTTCTAGAACACTTGCAGGAGAGTAGGAACAACTATTCTGTTTTAGTACAAGTCAGAAGAGGTGCAATGTCCACAAATGAGGTCAACAGGTAACGCAAATACGTGACAATCTGAGGATTCAATAATTTAAAGAAACATTTTTTTACTAATTTCAACTCCAAATACGTTATTTGCACATTACATTTAGTAAACAATAAACCAACTCTATGTCAGTTGTTGTAAGCAAGCTTACCAAAGCCTTTGGAGAACAAAAGGCGGTAAATAATATATCTTTTGAAGCAAAACCGGGTGAAATCGTGGGTTTTTTGGGGCCAAATGGAGCCGGAAAATCTACTACAATGAAGATTACGACGGGGTATTTGTCGCCTACTGAAGGATCGGTGCAGGTATGTGGGGCCGATGTGGTGGAAAATTCGATGGAGGTACGTAAAAACATTGGCTATTTGCCTGAGCATAATCCATTGTATCTCGATATGTACATCAAAGAGTACTTGCGGTTTATTGGAGGTTTGCATGGTTTGAAAGGCAAAAAACTTCAACAACGCCTCAATGATATGGTGGAGCTGTGTGGATTACAACGTGAACAACACAAAAAAATCGGGGCGATCTCAAAAGGGTATCGACAACGAGTAGGCTTGGCCCAATCACTGATTCATGATCCACCAGTACTTATTTTAGATGAACCTACCAGTGGTCTGGACCCGAACCAAATTGTGGAAATTCGGGAAGTGATTCGTAATATTGGAAAAGATAAAACGGTGATTTTCTCGACCCATATCATGCAAGAAGTGCAGGCAATGTGTAACCGGGTGATTATCATTAACTTGGGGCAATTGGTGGCCGATGGGGAGGTAGATACATTGAAAGCCATGCAAAATCAAGGCAATGTATTCATTATTGAATTTAAAGAAGACATTGATACCGCTTTGGTAGCTCAACTTGAGGGAGTAACCAAGGTAGATACGCTGGGGGATCATAAATATAGGGTATACGCTGACAAAGAGATAGATGTACGTCCTACCATGTTTGAGTTGGCCAAAACCCATCATTGGACTTTGGTGGGACTCCAACAACAAGAAAATACCCTGGAAGATGTATTCCAGAATTTAACGAAATAGAAAATAGTGGGTAGTTAGTAGTTCGTAGCTTTTCATCTCATCTGAGGTATTTAAAACTACTAACTACCAACTATAAACCACCAACTTATAGAATTATGCTAACCGTTTTTACTAAAGAATTACGTAGTTTTTTAAGTTCATTGATTGCCTACATTGTCATTGTGGTATTTCTGACGGGCATCGGTTTGTTTATGTGGGTGTTTCCGGCTACCAATGTGCTGGATTATGGCTACGCCGACCTAGAGAGCCTATTTACTTTGGCGCCTTACGTGTTTATGTTTCTCATTCCAGCCATTACAATGCGTACTTTTGCTGAGGAGAAGAAAACGGGTACCATGGAGTTGCTTTTTACCCGTCCGCTGACCGATTGGGACATTATATTGGGTAAATATTTGTCTAGTTTGGTGTTGGTCATCTTGGCTTTGGTGCCTACCCTTGTATATTATTTCTCGATTTACCAATTGGGGAGTCAGCCAGGCAACATTGATACGCCCGGCACCATGGGGTCATACTTGGGGCTCATTTTGTTGGGAGCCGTATTTACGGCCATTGGCTTGCTGGCCTCGGTGCTCACCGAAAGCCAAATTGTATCGTTTATTATAGCTTTGTTCCTTTGTTTTATCTTTTTCGAGGGTTTTGGTTATTTGGCCAATATCCGCGACTCAAGCGATTTCTCTTATTACATTGTACAAGTTGGGATCAACTATCATTATGAAACCATTCGACGAGGCTTGATTGACTCCCGTAACCTGATGTATTTTGCCAGTGTGATCGCAGTCATGTTGCTTACTACCAAGTTGATTTTGGGAAGCCGGAAGTGGTAGGTTTTCTTAGTTTTGAAGTTATTATAGTGATCAATTTTTTTTATGAAAAATTTCGAAACCATACATAACTTTTTAGGTATATCCTGGAAAAAAATCGGCA
>CALDJV010000335.1 GCA_937899305.1 uncultured Cytophagaceae bacterium | reverse complement strand
AATTCCAAATTATCAACTAACATATTTAGGTTTTTTATAGGGTGGTTTTAAAATCGCAAACATAAACACGGAATGGATATCGTAGCCTTGGAGCTCATTCGGCATTTACAAAAAGTCGATCGGTATAATCAATATTTTATTTTTGTAAAACCGGATGAAGATCCTTGTTTGGAGGAACAAGACAATTTTAAAATTGTAGAAGTCAAAGGAAAAACTTATTTGGATTGGGAGCAGATCAACCTCCCTAAAGCCATTAAAAAAACGGGCATCGAGCTCATGCATTTTACCAGCAATACAGCTTCTATCTCTTGTCCAGTACCAACGGTGATTACGCTACACGATGTCATTTTTTTGGAAAAGCGAAAAGCCAAAGGTACCATGTATCAAAAGCTAGGGCACGTATACCGCCGTTGGAACGTACCCAAAGTAGTGAAAAAGAGTGCTAAAATAGTCACGGTATCGAACTACGAAAAAGGGCAGATTTTAAATCAATTGCCTCACATTGCTGACAAAACAGTAGTGGCACACAATGGGGTAGCCAGTAAATTTCAGGTACTTCCGGCCAACCCTGACCAACCCTTGCACCCTAAGGTAACTCCCAAAGCATTTATTTTTTACTTGGGCAATCAAGCTCCTAAAAAGAACATGCAAAATGTACTACGAGGTTACGCTCAATACGTACAACAAAACGACTCCCCATTGCCCCTGGTAGTGGCCGAAACCAACGAATCGCAATTGGAAGATTGGCTTACTTCGCTTAATTTATCGCACATCAAACCCCATATTATTTTGGCGGGTTATATTCCCAATACCCAGATTGCCCATTGGTACAGCCAAGCCAAAGTATTTTTGTACCCTTCTTTGCGCGAAAGCTTTGGACTTCCCATTTTAGAGGCCATGGCTTGTGGTACTCCCGTCATTACCTCCGATACTTCAGCAATGCCTGAGGTGGCCAATGAATGTGGTTTACTGGTAGATCCTCATCAACCCGATGAGATTGCCCAAAGCCTCACCAAAATTACTCAAGATGCCGATTTGGCCGCTTCGTTGACAAAGGCCGGACTTGAAAATGTAAAAAACTTCACTTGGGAAGCCCATGCTCAAAAAGCGCTGGCCATTTACCAGGAGATACTCCAAGCCCAAACCAAGCCGTAAAAACCACCATTGATTCTTATAACTCGTTAGCCGTAAATATTTATGCAAAATGTCCTGATTATATCGTTTTGGTTATGCATCGCCTTGGTACTGTATACTTACATTGGTTACGGTATTGTAATAGGAATATTGGTAAAGATCAAAGCCCGCTTCAAACCTGCCCCCGTGTATGATGCTGAGGCCCCCTCTCCTACGGTCGCTTTTGTGGTGGCAGCCTACAATGAAGAAGATTACATTCGTGAAAAAATAGCCAATTCACTGGCTCTGGAGTATCCCAAAGACAAGCTTCGTATTGTATTCGTGACCGATGGCTCTAGTGATCGTACTCCAGAAATCGTAAAAGAATATCCCGATATCGCCCTGATGCACGAAGATGAACGCCGAGGTAAAATTCACGCGATGCACCGGGCTATGGGCCATATCAAAGAAGAGATTGTCATTTTTTCGGATGCCAATACTGAGCTCAATCCTGATGCCCTCCAACAAATTGTAAAACACTACCAAAACCCCAAAGTAGGTGGCGTGGCGGGTGAAAAACGCATCAAAGTAATGGAAAAAGATACGGCTTCGGGAGCAGGCGAAGGCATTTATTGGAAATATGAGTCCTGGCTCAAAAAGATGGATTCGGCTTTTTACACGGTAGTAGGTGCCGCTGGAGAATTGTTCTCTATCCGTACCAAGTTGTATGTACCAGTTCCTCCCAATAGCATCCTCGACGACTTTATGTTATCGCTCAGGGTAGCCCAAAAAGGTTATCAAGTAAAGTACGAACCCCAAGCTCAAGCCTGGGAAGAGCCATCCAGCTCGGTAAAAGAAGAATTTAAACGTAAGATCCGCATTTGTGCCGGGGGAATTCAATCTATTTTATGGTTGCTCCCTTTGCTCAATATCTTTCGTTATGGGTGGTTAAGCTTTCAGTACATTTCGCACCGGGTATTGCGCTGGACCCTGACTCCACTGGCTTTAGTGGCTATTTTGGGGATCAATGTGGGCCTGGCACTCCAAGGATCAATGTTTTATCAGGTAATATTGGTACTGCAAGTAGGTTTTTATTTGATTGCTTTGCTAGGCTGGTGGCTTCAAAAGAAGAAACTCAAAATCAAAGGTCTTTTCATCCCTTACTATTTTGTAGTCATGAACCTGTCGGTATTTCTAGGCTTTTGGCGATTTGTAAAAGGGCAGCAAAGTGTGATGTGGGAAAAAGCCAAGCGTCGCAGTTGATGGGTTTGGTATCTATTTGTTGGTGTATTCACCATCATTCGGCATACTTCAACTGATACTCGATGTTCTAAGACACCCCCTCCTCCTTTTTTTGTTTTGGTTTGTCTCATAAACAAAACGGAAAAAATAAACTAATCCAAATTTAGTGCAATATCTTGGTGCTAGACAAGTCTAAAAAATTGGCTAATAGCAGCGCTATTCGCACTATTTTTTGACGAAGTATAGCGGCCAGAGATTAGCTCAATGGATTAAGTTATTTTTGTAGTTTTACTAAGCAAACAACAACTATTCACAATACATTCAAAACCAACTTATCCTATGCATACCAAGATTTTACCACTCATCGCCATTTTGTTTTTGATCATTACTTCGACATTTGCGCAAAGCAAGCAGCCCACTGACAAAGCATACCAACAAATGATTAGTTTTCAATTGTATGGCAAAACCTGGGTATATCATCAAGAGTTTGACCATAAAGGTAAAACCCCGGAGCACCCTCACTTTTTCAGTAGTCAGAAAAAAGTATTGCAATCGAAAGGGAATCCTTTAAAAGCACTCCCCATTACCGAACAGGAAAGAAAAACATTGAAACAAGAACGAAGACCAAATCCACCTACTCATTGGCTGACTTTTGATATCCCAAGCAGTGATGCCAAGTCTCACAAGTGTCTTATCCAAAAAGCAAACGCCTATACCTTGGTAATAGATTATCGCGCTGATGGCCAATACCATCAAGTTATTTTTAAGGCAAAGAATTAGGTTTTCGCAAAAACAAAACCTCACTACACACAAATTACTTCATAATATTTCATTAAATCTGCGTTTTTTGTTAAATTGAAACATTCATAAAAAATCTAACCTTGAATCTATTTTGGATTCAAACACATCCACAAACTCATGCAACAGGAAATCATAAACGACCAGGCCTCACAACAACAAGAGGTTGTAAGCCAAAAAAAAGAAACAAACAACGCAAAAAACCACTCCACTATTCAGGCTAAAGGTTTTCGAGGACAGCCGCTACAACCTGTTCAAACCAAACAGAAAAAGAAGCCTCCTATTCAAGCCAAGGGGTTTGGAGGACAGCCACTACAGCCCATCCAAACCAAACAGAAAAAGAAATCTCCCATACAGGCCAAAGGGTTTGGAGGACAGCCATTACAGCCTATCCAACGTAAGAGCAACTCGGGTGGATTGCCTTATCAACTACAAAGCAACATGGAAAGCATGAGCGGAGTAGATTTATCAGATGTGAAAGTACATCGGAATTCCGACAAACCAGTTCAGCTTCAGGCCCATGCTTATGCTCAAGGTTCAGACATTCACCTGGCTCCTGGGCAAGAAAAACACTTACCCCATGAAGCCTGGCACGTAGTACAACAAAAACAAGGACGAGTGCAAGCCACTACCCAACTAAAAAGCGACCAAGGCCAAGTAGGAGTCAATGATAGCCCAGTTCTAGAGCACGAAGCTGATGTCATGGGTGCAAAAGCCACCCAAGGCCAACCAAGCTCAGACACACCTGTACAGAAAAAGAGTACATCGAATACCGTCCAAATGAAAAATGCCGTAGTGCAACGAGTTGCCACCTCAGGGGGTGATTGGA
>CALDJV010000334.1 GCA_937899305.1 uncultured Cytophagaceae bacterium | reverse complement strand
TAAAAAACCTTGAAATGAGTTATCATCGATAATTTTTCTATCTATAGTTTCCAATACCAATGATGAAGGATACTTTCCGTCACCCTCAAATTCTCCTGCTATAACCTTTTGATTATGCGCAAATATTTTACTTTGTGTTTCCGTTCCTTCAATTGCTTTGTCCCAGTATAGACTATTTTCGGCCTCAAAAAGGGTTAAATCATACTTCTCGACAAGCTTTGTCAAAACCCTTGTTCTGATTAAATGAGTATCAAAACTGAAATGATACAAAAAAAAATTACCTAGCATAAATATCAAAATTAAATTAATAACATAAATTAAGCAGCCGTTCTAACATACGCCATTAAAAAGGCTAAATTTGCGTATATTCAGTTAATAGTAAGCTTTTGCTCCCATTCCTTTGGCGATATTATACTCTTTTTCTGCTTTATCAAAAGATGATAAATTCGTTTTAACATAGTTTTTCGCCTGTTGATGAGTCAACAACTTCAAGGAGGCGTCTCCCGGTAATTTACTTTTTTGAATTTGACGGGGTAAACAGAACAGTTATATAGTTTTTTTACAGATTTCACAAATTCTCCATTATTTGGTCTATTTCTTCAAAGATTTGATTGCTAGATTTGTCAGCAGAATTAATGATATAAAATCTGTTTTTATCCTGGAAATAATCAATCAAAGGTTTACGATAATCCCAATAAGTATAGACTAAAGAAAGTTTTTCAGAATCATAATGCACAGTGTGTTCTTCTTTCCATTGTGTTACTTGCTTCTCTAGTTGCTCTAGGCTATCAAAGGGAGTAATAAGAAACATAGAAGGGATTAAGATGTTATGTCTATGAAGGAATTTATCTAGTAATTGCCATAGATAAACCTTAGATGGATATCGGAAAAATAAAAATCCTTTAAAAGTCTTATCATAGGTGATTTTTCGTTCTATTGTACCAAGGACCAATTCTGGTGGATACTCTCCTGATCCTTCTACCTCTAACGCAATCACTTTTCTATTGTGTTCTTGTATCTGATTAGCCAGTTCTGTTCCGTCTACTGTTTCATCAAACAATAAGCTTCCCTCTTTATCAATTAGTGTGAATTGGTGTTTTTCAATTAGTTTAGTGACTATCTCGTTATCTAGTCTACTATAGTCATCATAAAAATGGTGCAGATAAATAGTTTTTTGCATAAATGTATTGATTTAATAATAGGCTTTTGCGCCCATTTTTACTGCTACCCCATATTCAAATTTCACATCTTTAAAAGATGATAAATTTGCCCCAACATAGTTTTTCACTTGTCCATAAGTCAATAATTTTAATGAGGCCGCACCTGTTTTCTTACTTTCTTGAATTTGGCGACAAAATGCAATGTATTCTCTTAAATACCTCCAAGCGGTTTTATTATTGGCTTCTACATCCGCAAAAAATTCAAGGGCAGTTTTGTATTTTTTAGGAGCTTTGTCAAATGTGAGAGAATATTGGGTTACGTAGTTTCCCATATAAGCTACATTAGGAAAACTAAAGTTTTGCACATTACCCGTATGCAGGGTATTGATGAGGGTAAACATTTGAGTATGTAGCGCAAAGATTTCTCCTACCAAGGCCTTGAATAGTTCACTATCTTTGGGGCCACGACCGTCAAATCGTACTGCATGGTCTATTTCGTGTACCAAAGCATCAAAGGCTTTGGCTCGTTGTCCTTTCAGTTTTTGTTGTTGAGTTGGCGACATTTGATCGTTGGTAACAATGGCCAATGTGCTAATCACGTCTTGCTTGATATAGACAATATGGGTCTGCGATTTTGGATCACCTCGGTAACAGTTTTGAACCGTACCATCATCACCTACTTTTCTAATCAGGAGTTTAGAATCCCCCAGTTTTTTCACTTTGTTTACCCTGTCTAGCAGCATTTTAGGAACTTGGTTATTCAATAAAAAATGAACAACATTATCACTCCCTGCTGCGCCATAAACATTCTTCCAATCAGTTAATGTAACATAACTCGCATCCAAGTGAAAATCAATATCACTTTCATCTCTTAGCGTATTCGTCCTGATTTCTATCAGCAAATGGACTTTGCTTTTCTGCTTGGCAGTTTGAAGATCATCCAGCTTCACCAACAACTTCACCCCCTTCTTCAACTTCCTTTGATAAGTCTTCTCCAGGTGCTTGGCATGTTTCTTCTTCACCTTGTAGAATTCCTCAAAGGTTTTGGGTTTTCGAGGCAAAGGCTTGTTCAGGCGTTCTTTGATCTCCGCTGCCATTTGCTTATGCCTTTTCCTATCCACATCTGTCACCTCATCCTTGCCCTTATCCTTCTTCATCTCCCGCTTGTCGTCCTCTTTTGTATTCTTTTTGCCTTTCTTCCCTTTCTTGCCCTTGCCACCAAAGCTCTTGATCTTATTCTTTATAAATGTGATGATTCGGGTAATCAAATCATCAATGGGCTTGTGGGTTTTTAACTCTCATAAAAAGCTTTAATTTTGGCCCAGTGTTCTTCTACTGGAAGATGAGCATCAAGTACCAAATTGTATGGATGATCTTTAGTTAAGTTCATTGTCATCTGTATTGAATCATGACGGCTTTGAACTTGCCTTCTTACCGTCTCTTGGTAATTGGGTATGGCTTGCACCTGTGGATTATTTTTGATACCATCCCACGCACTTGTATAACTTTGCTCAAAAGTTTCATAGAAATGGATAATGTACAAAGAATGATTATAAGTTTTATGCAACTCTACAAACTTTGAAAAGTACTCAATGCTCCAAAAACTCGTAAAAACCATTCCTACATCCGTACTTCTTTGGAAGTAAGATTCTATCAACTCAAAGTCCACCTCAGTTTCAGGCAAATATTGTTCTCGGATATATTCATAAGTTCTCAGTCCTAATTCAGTCTTTAAATGATACTCTTCTTTGATTAAGTTTACATAGGAAAAGAATTTTAAACCATACTGAGATTCTAAACTGTCATCTATTGTGGCAATGTTTTCCACGCCACAATGAAATATAAAAATATTTTTCATAGTTTAATATAATCTTGATAAGCTAATGTTGATGATGATTGTTGTGCGTAATTTACGGCACTACTTTGTACATCTACCATGCTAAAGGTTGTAATTTTTCCCAAGTGAAATTGTTTCAGTAAATCTAAAAAAGCAATCAACTCGGCCAGCTTATACTTTGCGACTTGGTTTTCTGTATAAATTTCTTTGAAGAAAGCCTCTAAATTTTTAGACTCTTTGTCTGTACCATACCCATACTGAGTAGTGTATTTACCTAATTTCTTGGCAATCAGCATGTAAGAAGTATTCAAATTACCAATAGAAGTTCGGGTGGCTTCTCCCATCAAGGTGAGCATTTGGGCGTGAAACGCAAATATCTCCGATTTCATTTGGTCAAATGCTTTCACTTGATCGGTTGCGATTCGTACCGCGTGGTCAAATTCGTGAGTTACCGCATCAAAATAGTCGGTGCTTCCCTTTTGCAGGCTTTGAATAATGTTACTTTTGAAATACACGGTATGCTTGCTGTAAGAATAACGATTGCCTCCTTCCATGATAGATAATTTACCGTTGCCTGACTGAGCAGTACGACTCCCTTTGACTTCTTGCATTCTACTATACAAAGTCATTGGAATTTGTCTATCCTTTAAGAAATGTAATACATTATACTGGGTGTCGGTATTAATCGTTTTATGCCACTTTGTCAATGTAATGAGTTGATCAAAGGCATCGTCCCCAATCATATGAGATTCTCGCAAAGTATTGGTCCGTATCTCGAGGACATACTTTACTTTATTGCGCTTCTCGGCAGCCTTCAAACCCTCAAACTGGATAGACAACTTCACCCCCTTCTTCAACTTCCTTTGATAAGTCTTCTCCAGGTGCTTGGCGTGTTTCTTCTTCACCTTGTAGAACTCCTCAAAAGTCTTGGGTTTTCGAGGCAAAGGCTTGTTCAGGCGTTCTTTGATCTCCGCTGCCATTT
>CALDJV010000333.1 GCA_937899305.1 uncultured Cytophagaceae bacterium | reverse complement strand
CCTTCTTTAACTCCGCCACCGCAAGAAGCAAAAGTGAACAAACCTGCAACAAGAAGTAATGCAAAAAATTTCTTCATAGTTTTTAGTATTTTTAGATTTGAGCCACAAATCTAGTTTGTTCACCTATAAATCAAAACATTTTCATTATTTTTTTCGGAAGAAGAGTTGAATAGGAACCCCCTCGAACCCAAAGTGTTTGCGTAATTTATTCTCCAAATACCTCTGGTAAGATTCCTTGATATACTGAGGTAAATTGCAAAAGAAAGCAAAAGTTGGCTTGGCAGTAGGGAGTTGGGTAATGTACTTGATACGGATGTATTTGCCTTTGATCGCTGGTGGTGGATAGTGCTCAATCTCTGGCAACATCATCTTATTGAGTTCAGAAGTAGAGATTTTTTTATTGCGATTGTCATATACTTCTATGGCTTTGTCTACCACCTTGAAAATGCGTTGCTTTTCTACTACCGATCCAAAAACAATGGGGATGTAGGTCATAGGGGCTATTTTCTCCTCAATGTCCTTTTTAAATTTTTCGACAGTTTTGGTATCTTTTTCGATCAAATCCCACTTGTTGATCATGATTACAATCCCTTTTCCGTTTCGGTCGGCCAAGCCAATGATATTTACATCTTGCCCCTCAATGCCTCGGGTAGCATCTACCAATACCACACAAACATCGCACTCCTCGAGAGAACGAATGGCCCGCAAAGTAGAATAAAATTCAATGTTGTCTTTTACTCGGCTTTTGCGACGCAGTCCAGCGGTATCAGTCAAAATAAAATTTTTACCGTAAGCTTTGTAATGGGTATTGATCGAGTCTCGGGTAGTCCCCGCTATATCGGTTACAATGCTTCGTTCTTTCCCGGTAAGCACATTGACCAGAGACGATTTACCGGCATTGGGCCTCCCCACAATCGCAATTTTAGGAATTCCCTCATTGGGATCGTCTTCTTCTCCCGTGTCAAGGTGTTTTACCATTTCGTCCAGCATTTCTCCAGTACCTGAGCCACTTTGGGCTGATATAGGAAAAATGTCTCCCATTCCTAATTCATAAAATTCAGCGGCCATGTACTCCTTTTCGATGTTATCGGCTTTATTGGCGACAACAAGCACCGGCTTTTTGCCTCGTCGGAGTATATTTGCAAAATCTTTGTCTAAATCGGTCAAACCAGTGATACAATCTACCACAAAAAGAATCACTGAGGCTTCTTCCAGGGCAATCTCAACTTGTTCGCGAATGGCTCCTTCAAATACATCCTCTGACCCTACTACATAGCCCCCAGTGTCTATCACCGTGAAAAACTTACCTATCCAATCGGCTTGTCCGTACACTCTATCTCTCGTGACCCCGCTTTGGTTGTCCATAATTGCTTTGCGAGACTCGATAAGGCGGTTGAACAAGGTGGACTTCCCTACGTTTGGACGACCTACTACCGCAACAATGTTTGACATTATTCTTTCTAATTATTAATTGTGAATGATTAATTATTGATAACTGATGTTACACAATTGTTCTAAAATATAATACTATTGTGATTGTTTTATGGTTGTGTGACGCATTACAGAGCCATATACCCATTTGACAATAGAAACATCACTAAGTAACGCGTTCGCAATAATTGTCCGTTTTAGTAAAATCTCGACACTTATTTTGAAAGCGTTACTAAAGATTGAAAAACTGCGTCACTTCTGTTATTGACTGCCTTCAATCAAAACTCAACACAATCGTATGATGGCATTGTCAAACGCTTGCGTCAGGTACCTGTATTTCCTCGAGCGCTATCTATACCCTAAATGATCTAATTTATTTCGTTGTTGACGCCAATCAGGTACGACCTTGACGTGCTGGGCTAAAAATACTTGTTTGGCAAAAAACTCCTCTAAATCAGCCCGCGCCTCTATGCCTACTTTTTTGAGGGCCTGCCCTTTTTTTCCAATCAAGATTCCTTTCTGGCTTTGGCGCTCTACCAGAATTTCGGCTCGTATGTTGATGATATCTTCTTTTTCTTTAAACTCGGTAATCATTACCTCACAGGCATAGGGTATTTCTTGCTTGTAGTTTTTAAAGATCTTCTCCCGAATCATCTCTGCAGCAAAAAATCGCTCGGGTTTATCAGTAAAAGAGTCCTTGGGAAAGTAAGGTGGATGCTTGGGCAAATATTTTAAGATACTCTCAAACAATTGATCAATGTTGACATTGTTCAACGCCGATATTGGGATGATTTCCTGAGGATTGATGAGTTCATTCCAAAAAGCTACTTTTTCTTCTACTTGATTTTCTTTGGCCAAATCTATCTTATTGACCAATAGTATCACGGGTGCTTCACTGATCTTGAGTTTTTCGATGACATCATTTTCATCGTGTTTTTCGAAAATATCAGTCACAAACAAAATAATATCAGCATCATCGAGTGAGGTATTTACAAATCGCATCATAGATTTGTGCAACTCGTATTTGGGCTTGATGATACCAGGTGTATCAGAATACACCACTTGAAAATCTTCCCCATTGATAATTCCCATTATACGATGACGGGTCGTTTGGGCTTTGGAAGTAATGATAGAAAGCTTCTCTCCTATCATTTGATTCATAAGGGTAGATTTACCCACATTGGGTTTTCCAATGATGCTTACAAACCCCGCGCGATGATCTTCATCTTCGGGAATTAGCCGTGCTTCGTTCTCCATATTTGCTTTTGTTATCAAACAACGGGCGTCTGAAATGCAATGTTAAATATTGTACTTTTAGATGAAAAAATGTTTAAAATCAATAATATATATGTATATTGACTATTTTTTTACAAAGGTACTTGATTTATTATAAAATACCTCGTACTTTTGTCATCCAATTAAATCGCGGGGTAGAGCAGTTGGTAGCTCGTCGGGCTCATAACCCGGAGGTCGCAGGTTCGAGTCCTGTCTCCGCTACTAAGCGTAAGACCTGTAAGTTTCGTGCTTACAGGTTTTTTATTAAAAAATAAACATAAAAAGGTTTGGATAATAAAAAACATTCCTTACCTTTGTTGCCCAATCAAATCGCGGGGTAGAGCAGTTGGTAGCTCGTCGGGCTCATAACCCGGAGGTCGCAGGTTCGAGTCCTGTCTCCGCTACTAAGTATAAGACCTGTAAGTTTCACACTTACAGGTTTTTTTGTTTCTGAATCTCACCAATCATTTACTTTACCTGCCACTCTTCGGTTGATTCTTGTATCAAAATCCCGCTCATCGTTTCAAAACCTATTCGTATACTTCGGCTTGGGTTTCTTGAAATGCAACATCAACTCTGCTTTAAAGTACTGAATACGACTTTGACCATTTTGGCGCTGGGCCACTTTCAGTTCCAAAAATTGCAGCTTTGCTTTGTAGTTTTTACCTTCTTCAATGAGTTGCATTTCGGCATTGGGTATCTCTCCTTTTTTGGTATTTACCTGGGTGATCAACTTTTTGAATAAGGGATTGAGGATAAAACTGGCCAAGGTATCTTTTTTTTCAAAGAGTAGTAGGTGGTTTTGAGCGTGGTCTACTTTCAGACTAATTTCTTTTTTATCTAATTGATGGACCCATTGGGCGGGTTTTCTCAGCTTTTGAGTACTAAAATCAAACTTGAGAATATAATCGTATCCTTTGATGTCACGTACTGGCTCGTGATAAGCCGTTTGAAAGTAAAATTGCCGGGTAGAGGTTTCAATCAAATTGGTGACGTATTCCCCAGTCACATTTTCTCCCATCAAGCCATATAGTTTGATGATTTTTTGCTCCTCCGAGTCTCCTTTTTTAATTAATGAATCAAGTTTATTAACAAACAAGGGCTGTAGGTATTTCAAGCCGTTTCGTTTGATAAAAAATGAAAGAATGGATTGCAGGTCTTCTTGCTCTTTGGCTGAAAGCCGGGTTGCATCCCTATTGGGTGTAATCACACCTTGTTTGATCAAGCGATGGTTCTCCATGATTTGCTTGAAACGATGGGTTTGGCTTCGGGTCGAGGTCATAAATACCCCCCAAGGACCAAAGGCGCTCAACAGGCAAACCAAGCTCAAAGAAATGGTAATGAATTTTATATTTTTGGCTTTGCTGATTAGTAAGTATAAATGAATGCCAGTGAGCCAAACTGCCAATACCAAGATAAGGTAACGTAACTCGGTAAAACCATAGTCTTGGATGCGCTTGCCTACCCCCCAGAACAACAAAGCCAACAAAGGAAAAAGACTTAAGGAAAAGTTGCGATGATACCTTTGTAGTCTTCGGGTTTTCTTAGGGTTGCTGCTATTTTTTTGTTGACGAATGGGATATATAATCAGAAAGGTAATCATACCAATCCCCGCAAAAATAATGACCAAATAAGTCACCAAACCTTTAGGGAGCTCCATTTTCACCAAAATAAACACGCCATAAATATAGAGTATGCTCAGATAGACAAAGACCAAAGGAATGAGTACCAGTTCTACAAAAAAATGTAAAATGGTAGGATAGTCTTCTTTAGTCTCTAAGTCAGCTACGTTTTTGGGAATACCAGAGAAAAAAAACAGCGCATTGGCAATTCCAAATACAAATATGGCCAATTGCAGGTATAGCTTGGACGATACTATATTGAGGTTGAACAAGTAATCGGTAGCAAATAAAGCCAACGCAATACCCCCAAACAACAAACTGGAATATAACAATGAGGTGATAAAACGAATGGTAATGGCCAGGTTGAACTGCCAGAATGCGTTGACTTCTCCCGACAGTGATTTGACAAACGGAATGTAAGAGATTATCAACAGGCCTGTAACAAAAAATAGGCTGAACCGGAGGTAGTTTTTATAGGTTAGTTCTTTGGGCAGCAATAAGTAATAGGCAATGATGACCGCAAAAGCCAGCATCTCAAGGATTAGTTTACGAGATGAAGTCACCTGTTGACGTTCAGCAAATAGATCCACAATCAGAAAAATCAACACCCCTAGAGTCAGTGCCATCAGCGATTGACCATTGGTGTTGATGTGTGCCTGAAGGCCAGTTCGTTGCTGGATAGCCACCACCAATACCACCGCTCCAAGTGCTGCCGATAACATAGCAAATGGATAGCGAGAAAGGGTATTATTTCTTTGAATGATTAAGTCTCTGAATGATGGCCATTTGGACATGTAACACGATTGTTAATGATTGATAATTAATTTTCTGACTTTGGTTCCTGGTCAGATGCTTGGTCTTTGGTCGCATCTTTCTGAGGTGCTTTTTCGGTAGTAGATTCAGGAGGTGTTTCATTGTTTTCATCCACTCCTCCAAATACGATGTCGTCCAACATTGAGAATTTATCGTCTACTTCTTCCTTAAGCGTTTTTTGAGCTTGTACCATACTGGCGTTGAGCTCAAAACCTAATAAAAATACCCAAGCCAACAAATACAACCAAAACATCAAGGCAATCAAGGTTCCAATAGAACCATACAGTTTATTATAATTGGCAAAATTGCTCAGATAAAAAGAAAACCCGGTCGTGCTCAACATCGCGAGTAAGGAGGCTACAATGGATCCCAAAGAGAAAAATCGCCATTCTTTCTTACGCGCTGGGGCCAAGTTATAAATCATAGAAATGGCAAACAAAAACGCGCAGAAAATCACAAATACTTTGAGTCCAGTCAATAAATTGTGGCCAAAAGAATGGTCTTTCTGCAACATGATCCAATCGGTTTTCTGATAGAGATAATCCAACACAAAATCTACCGCAAACTCGGTAACGATGAGCACAATCACCACAAAAACCATCAACAAAGCAAATAATATTGCCAACCCAGCTGCAATCAATCGTTTGCGAATAAAGCTTCTTTTTTCAGCAAATTTGTAGTTACGATTGAAGGTATCCATCATTTCAATCACCCCATTGGTAGCGGTGTACAGCGCCAGTAAAACCCCAAACGATAATAAGTTGGTGCGGGGTTTGGTTAAAATATTCACAATTGTTTCGTGGGTATATTCATAAATACCAGCGGGCATAAACTCTTGTAACAAATCATCAATTTGTTTTTTCATGTCAATGTTATGCCCAGTCGTTACAAAGTCAGGAATGTACTCTACAATGTAAGGAACAACGAATGGAATCAGGGTAAAAAGAAATATAATAGCTGGAAACAACGATAAGGTAAAACTAAACGCAATGGCTCGGGCCTGCTGCTGTAATGGTTTGTCGTTGAGGTTGCCCCACAATGTTTGAATAATACGATACCAAGACACTTGATGGTGTTTTGACTCGGAACGCCGCAAACGACTGACCGTATTTTTGTATAACTTGGAGTTGGTTATTTTATTTAAAATCTTGGTTTTCATGGCAGAATATTCATTGGGTATGATTGCCTCGCTCAGGACGTTTTTTATTTCAAGTTTCTCAAACGTGCCACTTTCAATAAACCTACCATACTAATCGAGTCGGTTATCTCATTGTTCATCACCATTTCTACTGCTTCAGCCAAAGATACCTTCTTAATTTGCAGGTCTTCTGTTTCATCAAAGTTGGTTTCACCAGCTTGTAATTCTTCAGCAATATACACAATTCCTTCTTCATCTGTCACAGAATTTGAAGTATGGACTTTCGCTATTTCAGTCCATTTGTTGGCGGTAAATCCAGTTTCTTCCTGCAATTCTCGCTTGGCTGATTCCAGCGGGCTATTGGCCAGGCTGCCTCCTCCCATAGGAATTTCCCAAGAATAAATATCTAAAGGATAGCGATATTGCCCAACTAGATAGGTATTGCCTTCTTGATCGATGGGAATGATGCCAATGGCCAAATTTTTAAAGTGAATGGTACCATAGATACCTGGTTTATCAGATGGATTGACTACCATATCTTCTGATACGCGAATCCAAGGGTTTTCGTACATTTTTTGTCGATAGATCGTATTCCACTTGTTGATGTCCTGACTATTTTTGGGGTCATGATTGTTATTCATTTCTATAGCGAATTAAAATAAGTTGTTTTAGCCAATTTGCAATAATAACCATTTA
>CALDJV010000332.1 GCA_937899305.1 uncultured Cytophagaceae bacterium | reverse complement strand
TTATTAGAATTCTTGGGAAGACTTGACAAATAATGTACCGCTCACTAATGGTTTGAGATATACAAAACAGAAAAGTTTTTTAATGTGAGGTCGATGGTTCAACACTGTTTTCTTAACAAACCAGGGTTTAGTAACGAGAAAATAATTAATTACCCAATTTGAAAAATTGGCATAGCTTGCGTCAGCGGTTTCAGTCTTGATACGTCGCCGTTAAGAACTTGCTTAATGGAGTCTACCTTTTACCTAAAATCAGTTATCCTCACTGACTTGTTTTTTCGCTCCTAAAAAATATTTTTTTTAGGGTAGTCCCCAACTCCATTGTCATGCCCATAAGTTCAAAGACTATCTATAGATATTCCTGCTATTTATTTAATAAAATAAATCATATGAAATATACTGTTCCTGCCATCCGTTCGCACTGCTGGCGAAAAAAACTGATTATTTTGTTTTGGCTTGTATCAACGATTCCCTTGTCGGTACAAGCTCAACAAATCTTTCAAAAAAACATCCAGCTTCAACGTACCCAGGGTACTTTAAGTGATTTTCTGAAAGACCTCAGCCACGATGAGCAAATTAATTTTAGTTATGATGAAACGATTCTGCCTGCTACCATTTTCCAACTCAATCGGAAGCATTGGGTACTTCAAGACTTTTTGAAACAACTTGAAAAGCAATCCAATATTCAGTTTAAATACATCAATGGCCAGATTTTGCTCAAAAGAGCATCAAAAAAAACCTTGAGTGGCATTGTAAAAAGTAAAAATGATGGAGAACAGTTGATTGGTGCCACGATTTACGTAAAGGAGCTTGGAGTGGGCACTACTACCAATGCGTATGGCTTTTATTCTCTTACCCTTTCCCCTGGGGAGTACACCATTATTTACTCATATATCGGGTATCATACCATGGCAAAAAAGCTTTATCTAGAAGAAAACACCCGACTAGATGTTCATCTGGTATCTAGTATAGATGCCTTGGATGAAGTGGTGGTGCGCGCACCAGAGGAAGATGAATTGGGGCATTTTAAAAATATCCAAATGAGTGCCCACAAAATGGAAATAGCGCAAATCAAATCGATTCCAATGCTTGCTGGTGAAGCTGATGTACTCAAAAGCATTCAATATTTACCGGGTATACAGACGGCAAATACTGGAACGGCAGGTTTTTCGGTAAGAGGGGGAGGGTATGATCAAAACTTGATTTTGTTGGATGAAGCACCAGTATATAATATTTCTCATTCTATGGGCATCTTTTCTATTTTTAATACCGATGCCATCAAAAATATCAACATATACAAGGGAAATATTCCCGCTAAATATGGAGGACGCCTTTCTTCGGTGGTAGATATACGCATGAAAGAAGGCAACAATCAAAGGTTTAGCCTCAATGGAGGTATAGGCCTTACCAGTAGTCGTCTTACTGTAGAAGGCCCAATAGGCAAGGAGGTGTCTTATATTGTGTCAGGGAGGTATGGTTATTTAGGGTTTACGGCTAATCAATTGGCAAGCTACTTCTCGAGTTTAAACCCACAGAGCGCAAGTTTTGGCAAAAATAATGAAATCAGTTTCTATGATTTCAATGCCAAAATCAATGTAAAACTGAATGAGAACAATCAAATTTATTTGTCTACCTACATAGGCAATGATCATTTTTTCAACGATGTCGTTTTTGAAAATAACACCCTTGATTGGGGAAATCAGACGGCAACACTGAGGTGGAACCACGTATTTAACCCCAGATTATTCAGCAACTTCACCCTGATTTATAGCAACTTTGACTATGCTTATGTCATCAACAATGATGTACGTAACTTCAAATGGTCGGCTAATTTCAAACAAATCGGAACAAAAATCGACTTTGATTATTTCATCAATCCTCAAAACACCCTTGCCTTTGGAGGTTTTGCGACCCGGCATCAGTTTTCTCCTGGTATCATTACCCCACTTAACGATTCTTCGGTCGTGAAGCCTTTCAGTTTGGACGTTAGACAAGCCATTGAGTCGGGGGTTTATTTAAGTCACCACCTAAAAATAGGGCAAAAGCTTTCCGTAAAATATGGAGCCAGGTTTTCAGCGTTTCACAATATTGGAGACGGCAATAAATACACCTATGATCAAGAATTTAACTTGGTAAACCAGGAAAGTTTTGCCTCAGGAGAAGTAATGCATCAATCATTTGGTTTGGCTCCCCGAGTTGGGTTCAAATATCAACTCAATCGCTATTCCTCTCTAAAAGCCTCTTACGATCGTACTTATCAGTACCTTCATTTGGTGAGCAACTCTAGTGTGGGTTTGCCCACTGATGTGTGGTTGCCAGTAGATAATAATGTGAAACCACGAATAGCCGACCAGGTAGCATTGGGTTATTTCAGAGGTTTCAAAGGTGGAAAATATGGCTTTTCGGCTGAAATATACCACAAGTGGCTGACTCAAGTAATAGACTATAAAGACAATGCAGATGTTTTTTTGAACGAAAATATAGCAACCCAAATAAGGAGCGGAAATGGGCAAGCATACGGCATAGAACTTCTTTTTGAGAAGAAGAAGGGAAAGCTTAGTGGATGGGTGAGTTATACTTTATCAAAAGTGCAGAGGAATATTCAAGGAGTAAACAATAATGAAACGTATAGCCCGAGATATGATCGTAGGCATAACATATCGTTGGTGGCGGCTTACGACTTGAGCAAGCGGTGGCAGTTATCCTTAAACTATGCTTACATGTCTGGCATAGGCATCACTGTACCTCAGGGAGTTTTTGTTACCAATGGCAAACCATACAATTACTATTCGCCACGCAACAGCTTCAAATTACCCGACTTTCATCAACTGGATATTGGGGTAAAACTCAAAAGCAATCAAAAAAAGCGATGGAGAGGAGAGTGGACCTTTGGAGTCACCAATGCCTATAACCGGGAAAATGCGTTGACCCTCTACATTCAGCATCAGGAAAATGCCAAAACCAACATCTACAAGTTGTTCTTATTTGGCCTCATGCCTTCTATTCAGTACAATTTTAAATTTTAAGACAATGCGACTACCAACTCATATCATTTATATAGGTTTAGTTTTTATTTCATTTTTATTGACGGCTTGCATCAAGGCCGTAGACGAAATAACGCTTACTGGGCAGCGTCCGCTGACAATCAATGCATTGATTACAAATGATCAGGGGCCTTTTTTTGTACAAATTACCCAAAGTAGCAATCGTTTACAAGACTATACCTCGAATCAAAATAGCGGAGGGCGTGGCATTGTAAAGTCTTCAGACGGACGTTTGATTAATGAACCCATTGTAGATGCGATTGTAACTTTGACGGATGACCAAGGCAATGCTTACCAGCTACAACCTTGGGACCAGGTTTTTGATAATGCCGCAATTGCGAATACTTGGGCAGAATTGGGCGTGTATACTACCTCTGGTTCATTGAAAGGAGTTCCAGGACGTACTTATACTTTAAATGTAAAGCATGAAGGACAAGAGTACAAGGCTACTGCAACGATTCCTCCGCTTCCACCCAGTATCGATGAAGTCACTTTTGTTGAAAAAATACTTACTAAAGGCCAGCCTGAGCCCTATAAAATACCCACAGTTTCATTTACCGAACCCCAAGATCAAGAGAACTATTATATGTTTTTCTATGAGCGCTTTGACGAGGATGGCACAGGTACTTCGATTAGCCAAACTAACTTGTGGACCATGTTTTTTGAGGACGTTATTATTTTTGACGATCAATTTTTAAAGGCCAATGTAAAACAACTTAGCCTGGATAGCGGCTTAGAAACTGGGCAAGGCCTTGATCCGCTATTTTCAGGGGGAAGTGTAAGGGTCGAGATGCATTCGCTATCCAAGGCCGCCTATGAGTTTTACAATGCGTTGAAAGCCCAAATAAGAAATGATGGCGGAGCCTTTAGCCAGGCACCAGCGTCGCCACCAACCAACTTTAGCAATGGAGCCCTGGGGTTTTTCAGAGCATCCTCAGTAAGCACACGCACGGTACCCATCCCTCAATGACCTTCTTTGAGGTAAAGGACTTGCCTCCTTCGTCAGGCAGGGCCGTAGTTATTGCCTAAATAGATGGGTCTGCAGCGCGGTTTTTTACAATTTTTGATAAAAAGTTTATTTTCTTTTAGGGTACTCCTCCACTCCGTTGTCATCCCTATAAGTACAAATACCTGTCAGCATTCAATGCTGTTAATAAAATATAAAAGATGAAATACCCTGTTCAAGCCAACAATATAACTTGTTGGCAAAAAACGATGATGATTATTTTGTTATGGACATGGTCCATAATTCCTGTATCAGTGCAGGCCCAGCAAATTTTTCAAAAAAACATCCAGCTTCAACGTACCCATGGTACTTTCATTGATTTTCTGAAAGACCTCAGTCGCGATGAACAAATCAATTTTAGTTATGATGAAAAGATTTTGCCTGCTACAATTTTCCAACTCAATCGGAAGCATTGGGTACTGCAAGACTTTTTGAAACAGTTAGAAAAGCAATCCAATATTCGGTTTACATACATCAATGGCCAGATTTTACTCAAAAGAGCATCAAAAAAAACGGTGAATGGTACCGTAAAAAGCAAGAATGATGGAGAGCAGTTGATTGGTGCGACCATTTATGTAAAAGAGCTTGGAGTAGGCACCACCACCAATGCTTATGGCTTTTACTCTCTTACTTTGCCCGTCGGGGAGTACACCATTATTTACTCCTATATTGGTTTTGAGGCGCAGGCTCAGAAAATTACCCTAAAAGAGGGGATGGCACTCAATGTTACCTTGGTTCCTCAAATTGATGCCTTGAATGAGGTAGTGGTAAAAGCGGTGCAAGAAGAGGTTCAAACGATTGAAAACACTCAAATGAGTAGCCATTCGCTGACTACAAACCAGATCAAGCGCATGCCTATGTTTGCCGGAGAATCAGACGTGTTGAAGAGCATGCAGTTTCTGCCTGGAGTGCAAAGTGCCCATGAAGGAACCACGGGGTTCTCGGTAAGAGGTGGTTCATACGATCAAAACCTCGTTCTACTTGATGAAGCCCCAGTATACAACATTGCCCATTCTATGGGTTTGTTTTCAGTGTTTAACACCGATGCCATCAAAAACACCCAAATTTACAAAGGGGCGATACCCGCCCGATACGGAGGGAGGTTGTCTTCGGTGATAGATGTAAGAATGAAGGAAGGCAACGATCAAAGGCTCAGTTTGAGTGGTGGTATTGGACTGGTCAGCAGCCGTCTTACGGTAGAAGGTCCCATTGGCAAAAAAACATCTTTCATTATTTCAGGAAGAGGTGGTTATCCTGGGTACAGTGCCAACCAGATGGCAAAAATTGCCGCAGTAAAGGACTTTGGTCACAATAACGAAATCAGTTTTTATGATATCAACGCCAAGATCAATGTAAAACTCAATCCCAACAATACCATTTATTTCTCGGCCTATACTGGCAGCGACCATTTCTTCAACGATGTTGTTTTTGAAGATAATACCCTTGATTGGGGCAATCAAACGGGTACTTTTAGGTGGAATCATGTGTTTAGCCCGCGCTTGTTTGGCAACCTCACGTTGATATACAGCAATTTTGATTATGCGTATGCAATTAATAATGACAGTCAAAATTTTCGTTGGACTGCCAACTTTCAACAGCAAGGCCTTAAGATGGACTTTGACTATTTTGCTACTCCCCAGCATACATTTAAGTTTGGGGCCAGCCTCAAAAATCATCGCTTTTCACCTGGGCAAATCCAGGCCCTGAGCAGTACCTCAACGGTCCAATCATTTTCATTAGACACTAGGAGGGCCATAGAGTCAGCCATTTATGCCAGTCACGAATGGGATGTGAGTAAAAAAATCAAGGTCAATTATGGATTTCGCCTTTCTGCTTTTTATAATATTGGAGATGGGATTCAGTACACTTATGAGGAGGGCAATCCTACACCACAAGAAACCGCATTTGGCTCGGGTGAAGTCATGAATAGTTATTATCGGTTGGCTCCTCGAGCATCTATCAGGTATTTACTTAACCCCCAAGCCTCCATCAAAGCTTCATACAACAAGACATTCCAATATTTGCATTTGGTGAGCAACTCTACCG
>CALDJV010000331.1 GCA_937899305.1 uncultured Cytophagaceae bacterium | reverse complement strand
TTCATTATTCGATATTCGTTGATCGACATTCAAAATTCATTTTTGTTACAGCAATTCTTAACTTAATGACATTGAGCTACAGCTATGCTGTGCTGAGCTCTGCCGAAGGCTAATCTTTGGCTTTAGTGGAGGCATTTCAAGGTCTCGTCAAAAATAAGGTGCTAAAAATGCACGCAAAAAACAGATTGCCACAGATTTTTGGAAAAAAGTACAGGTTTTGCAGCAAATATCGACCAAAAATCTTCGAAAAGGCCCTGGTTTTTGGCGCCCTCGATTTTAAGGAAACAGCATTGGGCATCAGTTCGGAAACTGATGCCAGTGCTTACTTGATAAAAACGCCTTAAGTGTTACTCCCTAATTACCAACCAGATGTTTCACTGCGTTCAACATGACTAATGGGGCTTGGGGTACTGGTTTTGGACGGTGTTTTTTCGAGCTTGTCTGGTTTTAATTGAACCATATAGGAATGACAACTACAAATTATAAACCCCTCATTACCAACTGATTTTACAAAAAGACGAAGGAAATTTGAAAGGTAATTTTTTAGATAATCTGTGATTAACCTTGTAGAATTTCAGTTGCAAAAACTTTAATGCCTAGATTGTCGGTTGGAAAATTACTTTATTAAAGATTTTTGGCTAATTTGTGGCCTCATCTTTCTAATCGCACAACAAGTACATGACATCCCAGGAAACCAACTTAAAGACATTTAGGCTGATTCAATTGCTTACCCGGAAACCAAATCGAACCTACGAAGAACTGGCTTTTGCTCTGAGCACCACTCCCCGCACCATACGGCGGTATTTTGACACCTTAAAAGCCATTGGTTACACCATAGAGCAAGATTATTATCACCGACACTCGATAAACATTGATACTTATCCGGCCCAAAAAGGAGTGAGTTTTACTCGTGAGGAAACCGAGCTACTTTGGCATTTACTCCAAGCCAATGCGCATCAACATACACTACAAGGCGATATTTTAAAAAAGCTCTTTATTCCAGCAAGGTATCACCCGATGGCCGATCAGCATTTGCGTTCGAATAATGCCAAAAATGTGGAGAAACTTGCCCAGGCCATGAGCGCTAAGAAACAGGTGATGATTCTGGATTATTATTCGGCCAAATCTGACAAAGTATCGGATCGCTTGGTTGAACCGCTTGGGTTTTCAAACAATTATCAGTTGGTCACCCTTTTTGAGTTGGCTGCCAACGAAGAAAGGACTTACAAAATAGATCGCATCAAGGGAGGAGTTGAAATACTCAATGTAGCCCAAACCTACCAACAACCCAGCAAGCCAGTCGATTGGTTTGGTTTTACTGGGCCAGAAGCTATAGCAGTAGATATCAGGCTTACCTCATTTGCGGCTACCCTGCTTACCGAAGATTTTCCGGGCACCAAACCCTTTGTAATCGAAGACAAAACGAGTGATTTCAATTTCCCGATGCGGTTCCGAGCCGAAGTGAGAGGATTTGAAGGGATAGGGCGCTTTGTATTGGGTATTCCAGGGCAAACCAAAGTAGTGTCACCTCCGCAATTTAAAAAATACCTCAATTCCAGAATAAAAAATCTAAAGTTTTAGGGCTTGGACGCTATTTGTCAAAAATGAAGTATAGGTTTGCTTTTGAGTTAGCTAATGAAAGGTAAAACAATATTAATTTTTAGTTTTTTTCTTCACTTCTTTTACTCTTTGAAGAAATTCATCTTTGGTAATAGGTTTAGCCTTTGCCAAAAGTTCTCGCCATACTTCTTCTGGTTCTTTTGTTCTAAAGGGATTATAAAAAGGGCGATTTTGATTTTTCTTCATAATAATATCTATTAACTATAGTCACAAATTTAATCCTATGAATGAACAAAATCAAATGACAAGATATAAGATTATAGAAAATTTATCAGGCAGAATAAACTCAAAATCCTACGGTTTTTCTGATTGTTTATAAAATTCTGATAATCAATACCTTATGTGTCTATGGAGTTTTTAGAAGTAAAACTCATCAAGCTGAGGTTCGTCAGGTAATTTAGCTCCAATAAACTGTATATCACAGTCATTAGTAAGAACAAAAGCTATTAATATGACTCTGTTCTTACAACTATAACCTGCACCAATAAATATACTGGTTTTATATTCATATACCTCTGTTAATTTTTTCAAGTTTGTGAATACTGAAATAATTTCCTTTGGAGTAATCATATATTTTTCCTGAAGGAATGTTAAATCAAGTTCGCTGAAATTATACTGGAAATTGAAGTTGTACATAATGGTCATGTTATGAAATAATGATAAAAATCCACTGCTCAAAATGAGCAGTGGATATGCCTCAAACGGTCCAATTAATAAATTGCTAAACTATACAATAGTATATTTCCATTCCTAATTAAGGCTTTTACAAAGGTATTTAATTCTATAATACATTGTCAACTATTTTACAGAATATTTCTATTGCTAAAATCTACAATAGTATTGGTTTTTTGTATTATAATAAAAAACTATATTTATGCGAATACACATCAAAACATCCCCAAACAACCAACCTGTAGACTTTGATTATCAGGTAAAGTTAACCGGAGCAATACACAAATGGCTTGGGCCAAACCAAGTGCATGACCAAACCTCTCTCTACAGTTTTTCCTGGCTCAACCACAGCCGCATGAAACAAGGCAAGCTTGACTTTCCTCAAGGTGCGTCCTGGTTTATCAGTGTTTTCGATCCAGCACTGCTCAAGCAGTTGGTGAGAGGCATTCAAGAAAGCCCAACTATAGCATTTGGAATGGTGGTGCAAGACCTGATGATTCAAGAAACCCCGGCCTTTGATCAAGGCAGCCAGGCTTTTAGAGTGGCTAGTCCGGTATTTATCAAAAGAGCAAGGCAAGGGCCGTCCGACTCCTATCATCAGTTTTATTATTATAACGATGAGCAAGCGGACCAATACCTTACCGAGAGCCTGAAATTTAAGTTAAGCAAAGTGGGCCTGACCGATGACACCCTTCAGGTAAACTTTGACCGCAGCTATACCACCCCTTCGGTCAAAAAAGTGAATTACAAAGGCATTCACCTCAAAGCGAGTTTTTGCCCGGTGACCATTTCAGGGCAGCCCGAAAGCATTGCTTTTGCCTGGGATGTAGGGGTGGGCAGTGCTACCGGAATAGGCTTTGGATCATTGCTTTAAAATCTGGAAAAACTATGGAATATTATGCAATCAAGTATACCGGGCCTTTTGCTTTTATAAAGCCCTGGACCGCAGTAAGAGACAGCGAAACCTTTTCCCAACAATTTTTGACGCCCTCGATCATAGAAGGCATCGAAAAAAAGTTGTTTCCGGAATTGCTTCAGGAAAAAGGCATTCACAAAATCAAACGACACCGCTTAAACTACCAAGGTATTGACCTTCAACAGGAGAGAACCTGGGCCAAGGGGGGAATCAATGTGTACAAGGACAAAAAGCTTTGGAAAACCAACTTGGGGATATTAAACCGGGGCGTACTGCTGAATCCTCACTTGTATTTATTTTTTGAACATGAGGCAGATGCCGCAGTGGCTTATACCCAAAGCGTTTGCCTTTGCCGCAACGAAGACTTGTTATTCCCGGCATCCTTGCGGAAGATAGACGAACCGGGGCTGAATCAATTGATGGGCTTTGAACTGCTTTTTCATAAAAATCAAAACAGTTTTAAGGTAGGGCACAATCGATTTGATGAAAGCAAGGAAATGTTTGGAGAGTTAAAGGTATTTGGTAACCCCATAAGAGTAGAAGACAATGTCTAAGCCACTGAATGAAATACTCGCCAAGAGCATCAATTACGGGAGCCTTACCCTGGAGGAACATACGCGCCAGGTGGTGCAAGCCATTGCGTTATTTGCTCAAAAATATGTCTATCATTTTGATCTAGACCTGGCAATCAAGGGAGCAGTTTTGCATGACTTGGGCAAGGCCCATCCTCATTTTCAACGGAAAATACAGGCTTATAATGGCAAAACGCTCACCGAAAACAGGAAGTGGGATTTTATCCATCGTCATGAGATTTCTTCGCTGGGATTTTTGCCGATATTCCCCAAAGCCGCTTGGAATACCTTGATTGACCTCGTCGTGGGGCATCATAAATCCATTGAGCATGACGCCGGAGAAAGAGGCATCATAGACTTGGCCCAAAACGACCGGGAATGGAAAGCAAACCATTTGATGCATTGGCCGGACTGGCATGGGTATGGTTTGCAAATTCTGAACAAATTTGGCATTGCTACCACGCCCATCAGTTACGAAGCGGCTTCGCAGGCCTTGGACGAGGTGTTGGAATACTGTGAGGGCAAATCCAATGGTTGGTCACCTTGGCGAGGGCTATTAAAATCGGCCGATCATTTTGCTTCGGCATTTACCCACCGAACCGCAGAGAAATTAAAACCCTTGTTTGAGGTGCCTGATTTGAGTTTTTACTTTGGTAAAAAACGTAAAAATGATTTGTTCCCTTTGTCTTTGGTAAGCGTGGATGATTCACGAAGTCATACCTTGGTAGTGGCTCCCACTGGGGCCGGAAAAACCGATTTCTTGTTGAAACGTTGTCAAGGACGTATTTTTTATACCCTGCCTTTTCAGGCATCGATCAATGCCATGTATCAACGGATAAATGCTACCGTGCCTAGCGGAGACATTCGTTTGTTGCATGCGACCTCAAAAATTGTGGCCCGAAACCGATTGGATGAACAAATTTTACAACCCTTGGCCGGATCTTCGGTCAAAGTACTCACTCCGCACCAGTTGGCGGCTGTAGTATTTGGTACTTCGGGTTTTGAGAGTGTGATGTTGGATGTGGAGGGCACCGATATCATTCTGGATGAGATACATACCTACTCTGATTTTTCTCGCTCGATGGTCATCGCCATTGTCAAAACCTTGCTTGACTTGGGTTGTCGTTTGCACATTGGCACCGCTACCATGCCCTCGGTGCTTTATCAAGAATTGCTCAAAATACTGGGAGGCACCACGCAGGTGTACGAAGTAAAACTACCTGGCGAAACCTTGGATCAGTTTAACCGACATCAGGTATACAAAATGGAGGAGGAAACGGAGGTAAACCCAGTGCTTGAGACCGCTTTTGCCCAGCAGGAAAAGGTGTTGGTGATTTACAATACGGTAAAAGAAGCTCAAGCTGCTTTTCAACAATTTGAGGAAGACTTCCCCAATATCCCCAAGATGCTCATTCACAGTAGGTTTAGGCGGGGCGACCGGGTCGCACTAGAGGAGCAATTGACCAAAGACTTTAATGAAAAAACTGAAGCTTGTTTGGTGGTGTCTACCCAAGTGGTGGAGGTGAGTTTGGACATTAGTTTTGACCGAATGATTACCCAATGTGCTCCTTTAGATGGTCTCATTCAGCGTTTTGGCCGCATCAACCGCAAGCGAAGCCCCGAAACCATCGGGAAATTCAAGCCAGTGCATGTATTGGCTCCCAAAGCCAAACCATTGCCATATAAAGTGGATGTGCTACGGGCCAGCTTTGAACAATTACCCGACAACGGGGCGGTATTGCCAGAACGAGCGTTGCAAGCCAAAATTGATGTGGTATATCCTACGCTGGATATGAAGCCCGTAGATACGCATTTGATTTACAAAAATGGACGTTTTGCCATTCGGGAATTATGCAATCACAAACGGGCGGTATTGGTAGAAGCCTTGGAAATAGAAAGTGCGACCTGTATCCTGGAAAGCGACAAAGAGACTTACCTGACCGCAAACTGGGAGGATCGTTTGCCGCTTGAAATACCCATTGGGTATGGCACAATCCGGTGGCACAAAAACCAATACGAACAACTGGAAGTGGGGGCTTATCCTTTTGTGATTCCCCAGGATGCGGAGGTTCATAAAAAGGTGGGGTTGCAATTCATTGAACACGATAACTTTCTTTAAACTATGTACACAAGCTATATTGGTAAGAAGTTTTTGCAGTTGTACAACGATCGCAAGAGCACACACCTTACCGCGCAAGAATTTTTCGAAAACCTATTTTTCGAGCTGTTTTTTAACCACGATCGCCACCTGATGCACGTGGGTAATTCGCCTTTTTTTCAGAAACCCAAGCCCAAAGAT
>CALDJV010000330.1 GCA_937899305.1 uncultured Cytophagaceae bacterium | reverse complement strand
GGCATATTGGTTATTTATGTTTAATTGTTAATGATTGATTCTGTGACGTAAAACAATGGACTAAATAAAACTACCAACTCCTGACTACGAACTACCAACTAAAGAAAACTATGGACTATCGACCGTGGACTATGGACTAAAGAAAACTACGAACTAAATTAATAATCGTCTTTTTACATACTAAACGTTCAGTAAAATATTTTCCCAACAAATCGCTTAATGGGAAGTTAAGCTACCAAAGAAACCAATGTAATAATATTTATAAGTATCGGAAAAAATTATGTACAACAAATTACTTTCACCATTAGATTTAGGATTTACCAAGCTCAAAAACCGAGTATTGATGGGCTCCATGCATACCATGCTCGAGGAAGCCAAACACGGCTTTGAACGAGCTGCAGCTTATTATGCCGAACGCGCCAAAGGGCAAGTAGGTCTCATTGTAACTGGAGGAATTGCTCCCAATACCGAAGGATCGGTAGCTCCCGGTGCAGCCAAACTAGACAATGCAAAAGAAGTAGAAGAGCATCGATTAATTACTGATGCAGTACATCAAGAAGGCGGGAAAATATGCATGCAAATCCTTCATACAGGTCGTTATGCGTACCACCCCAAAGCAGTAGCCCCCTCCCCTATCAAGGCCCCTATTGCGCCATTTCCCCCCAAAGAACTGGACGCTGACGGTATTGAAAAACAAATTCAAGATTTTGTCAATTGTGCTGCCCTCGCCCAGGAAGCCGGCTATGATGGTGTAGAAATTATGGGTTCGGAAGGGTACCTCATTAATCAATTTATTGCAAAAAAAACCAACAAGCGAACCGATGACTGGGGTGGTGATTATGAAAATCGCATCAAGTTTCCGATCAACATTGTAAAGCGAGTACGCGAAAAGGTCGGCCCTCACTTTATCATTATTTATCGTTTGTCTATGCTAGACTTGGTAGACGAAGGCAGTACTTGGGATGAGGTAGTGATTTTAGCCAAAGAAATAGAAAAAGCCGGAGCCACCATCATCAATACTGGAATAGGCTGGCACGAAGCACGTGTACCCACCATTGGCACTGTGGTACCTCGCGGAGGGTTTGCCTGGGTAACCAAACGCTTAATGGGCGAAGTAAACATTCCTCTGATCGCTACCAACCGAATCAATACCCCCGAAATTGCCGAACAAGTGTTACAAGAAGGCTGTTCGGATATGGTGTCGATGGCACGCCCATTTCTGGCCGATGCTTTTTTCGTTCAAAAAGCCATTGATGGCAAAGCTGAAGAAATCAATACTTGCATTGCCTGTAACCAGGCCTGTTTGGATCATACCTTTAGCGGCAAACTCACTTCTTGTTTGGTAAACCCAAGGGCTTGTCACGAAACGAAGTTGAATTATGCACCAGCCTCTCAAAAGAAAAAGATTGCGGTAGTGGGTGCTGGTCCTGCCGGATTGGCCAGTGCAACGGTGTTGGGAGAAAGAGGACATACGGTACACCTGTTTGAGGCTGAGTCAAAAATAGGCGGACAATTTAACATGGCCAAGGTGATCCCAGGTAAAGAAGAATACGCGGAAACCATTCGTTACTATGAGGTGATGATCAAAAAATATGGGGTGAATGTCCATCTCAATCATCGAGTAACTCAAGACGAATTGGTAGCAGGCAACTACGACGAAATCATTATTGCCACAGGAGTAACTCCACGCAAGGTCACCTTCGAAGGGGCAGACCATGCCAAGGTGTTAGACTATGTAGATGTGTTGTACCGAAATAAGTCTGTGGGCAACAAAGTAGCCATTGTAGGAGCCGGTGGCATTGGTTTTGACATGGCCGAGTTTCTTGCCCATAACTCAGAAGAAGCTTCTCCAAGTGTAAACACCGCTGAATATATGAAAGAATGGGGAGTAGACATGGCCTATGGCAAAGGAGGAGCCTTGATGGAAGCCCAGCCTGCTCCTTCACCCCGAGAGATTTATTTGCTGAAACGTTCGTCGGGCAAACATGGTAAAAACCTAGGCAAGACAACTGGATGGATTCACCGTAGTAGCCTCAAAATGAAAGAGGTAAAGATGATGGGCAATGTAGAATACCAAAAAATTGACGATGATGGCTTCCATATCATTCGTGATGGCAACCCAATGGTGCTGGATGTAGACCACGTAATCATTTGTGCGGGTCAGGAACCTTTGCGTGATATGTACGAAGCGCTCAAAGCCAAAGGCTTGAATGTACACCTCATTGGAGGGGCCAATGTAGCGGCTGAACTGGATGCAAAAAAGGCCATCAATGAGGCTTCTTATTTATGTGCTGAATTGTAAGAATGATTGATTATTGATGTTTAGCAAATATTGCAATGCATTGCACCATCAGCCATTTTATGAGACTGCCTCATAAGTCAAGCATAACCAAATTTTCTTCAAGGAAAATGGGGTTTCGTCAAATTTATACCTGATAGGTTTTCAAAACCTGTCAGGTAGATATATAAAGTACTATTTTACTTTATGAGACAGCCTCAGTGAATATTAAAGCATTGAATAATTTTATCAAGAAAACTATCTAAAAATGAACAAACAAGTCACACTTCAACAACGTCCGGTAGGAATGCCCGACGAAAACACCTGGACCAACACTCAAAGCGATATCCCGGCTGCTCAGGACGGGCAGTTTGTGGTAAAACAACATTACATTTCATTGGACCCTGCCATGCGTGGCTGGATGAACGATGCCAAGTCTTACTTGCCTCCAGTCGGCATTGGAGAAGTAATGCGAGCAGGATCGGTAGGAGAAGTGATCGAGTCTAAACACCCTGATTACAAAGTAGGTGATTTTGTATCTGGTTGGGGAGGTGTACAGCAGTATGCTGCTACCGATGGACAAAATTGGTACAAGGTAGATCCTAAATTGGCCCCATTACCAGTGTATATTGGTACGCTGGGTATGCCTGGCATGACCGCTTACTTTGGCATTCTGGAAGTAGGCCAAATCAAAGAAGGAGAAACGGTTTTGGTTTCGGGTGCAGCTGGAGCAGTAGGCAGCATTGTGGGGCAAATTGCCAAGATCAAAGGCTGTACGGTAGTGGGTATTGCGGGTGGCTCCGAAAAATGCAAGTACCTCAAGGATGAACTCGGTTTTGATGCAGCCATTGATTACAAAAACGAAAATGTAACTGAAGCCCTCAAAACGCATTGCCCCAAAGGCATTGATGTATACTTTGACAATGTAGGAGGTGATATCTTGGATGCTGCTCTTGCATTTTTGCGCATGAACGGCCGGGTGGCTTTGTGTGGTGCTATCTCACAATACAACACCACCACCGGAATCAATGGCCCCAAAAACTACCTGTCATTACTTATTAACCGTGGTACTATGAAGGGTTTCATTGTAATGGATTATGCCAAAGATTACCAAAAAGCAGCCATGGAAATGGGCATGTGGATGGCTCAAGGTAAACTCAAAACCAAGGAAGATGTATACGAAGGCATCGAGAACTTTAGAGAAACCTTCAATCGTTTGTTTAG
>CALDJV010000329.1 GCA_937899305.1 uncultured Cytophagaceae bacterium | reverse complement strand
CTTAGTGAATAAAACAACTCCCCCTGAGGAGGCTCCTATTGAAGAGAAAGTGGAGGTATTTAGAATTCCAAATAAGTCTGCCTGGCCTCGTTTTCATGGATTGAGAGGGAAATACAAATATACTTGGCGTAAAGAAGACTTGAAGCAAAATTTGGCAATGTATGTACAGGAGTATTCACGTCTCAGGAAAATTTCTCGCCAAGAAAAAGTAACTGGGGAAGTAACAGTTCAGTTTGTAGTATCAGAAGATGGACAGTTACACAATATCAAAGTATTGAAAGGTCTGGATAAGAAATTTGATCGAGAAGCAGTTCGTTTGTTGAGGCGCTTGGGGCGATGGATTCCAGCTCGTTTTTACGGAAGAGGGGTGATCTCTTTGAATATAGTGACGATTCCTTTTGGTGATAAACAATGAGGGAACTGCCCTAAAAACATAAAAATTGTAATTATGATAGGATAATCCTTCAATCATCATATTTTTGTTAATTATTCGTTGAAATTACACCAGCCCACCTAACCATCACTTTTAGACAACGTTTTTAACAAATTAGCAAGAATCTTGAGCAAAGTATAAACAAACAGCCACATTGAGGAAGCCAAATAAGCCTCAAGTTGAGTGGTTAGTTACGAGCTTGCAGTACATATCAATCAATAATTACATCGATGCAAAAATTGTGGATTACGCTATGTTGTACATTCATTGTAGCAAAGGCAGTACAAGGACAACGGTTACAACAAAGGCATTTTTTTGATGCGCCCAAAACATCCGTTTTAGAGCAAAAAAGGCTCAACTTATCATCTACCGATTTATTAACTACTCAAGGAGGTAGTGAAAGCCTAAAAGAAGTGGCTATGCCATTTCAACGAAAGGCGCCTTTTGACCCTTACTTTAGCTTTGGTATTTCGAGTGGGTTTATTCATTATCAGGGAGATATCTATTCTAAATTCGGTTTTGGTTCCAACATTACCTATGGTGCCAGTTTATTTTTACATTTTACCCCTTATTTGCGGGCTCGGGCCAGTTTTGCGGTAGGTTCCATTGGAGGCAACGATAGCCAAAGCCCAGACCTAGAACGAAGAGCCCAGAACTTAAATTTTCGCAATCGCATCCAAGAATTCAGCATTACTGGGGAGTTTGATTTTTTTCCGTTTATGCCTGATCACACCTCCAAAGCTTCAGGGTTTGTTTATGCTGGATTTACCTTTTTCAAACACAATCCTCAAACCTTTGATGAATTTTCTGGATCATACCTTAATCTTCGAGACTTGACCACTGAGGGACAAGACCTACCAGGTTATTCACTTACCTCTACTGCCATTCCCTTAGGAATTGGAGGACGTTTTCATTTTGCCAAGCGCTGGACAGTATCATTAAGAGGAGGTATTAGATTGCTGTTGACCGATTTTGTAGATGATGTAGGTCAAGGTAATTATCCATCATTAGACGCATTACCTAGTAATTTGTCACGACAATATGCCAATAGAACCCTTGAGCCAAGCCCGGATTTGGCGACTCTTACTGGGGAAAGAGGGGTCTTTTTGTATACTGGTTCCGATGGCACCATTTATCGAAACCTGGCCGGTTTTGAACCAGGCACACCGCGAGGAAGAGTGGCGGGTAACGATCGCCTTTTTATGGTACAACTCACCATTAGTACTTACTTTGGAAAGATTCCTCGTTTGTTACCTAATTAAGTAAAACGGAAAAAATAAACTAATCCAGATTTGATGCAATAGCTTGTTGTCAGGCGACTGAAAAAATTGGCGAATAGCAGCGTTATTCGCACTATTTTTTTGGGACGCATGGCGGCAAGAAATTAGTCAAATGGATTAAGTTATTTATGTAGTTTTACTAAATAGATAGTTCAAAAAATATTCATTGAGCCTTCTCTTATTATAGGAGAGGGCTTTTTTATAAAATATATGTACAAAGCCTGACTTCATGTATGGCATTATAGGGGATTTGGCTAAATTGTAATTTCACAAATCAATTCTTTTTATGAATGACCAAGCTGCTGGCCCTGCACAAAACTCAATAGATGAAAAATTTATGCAACGGGCGCTCGATTTAGCCATTTTAGGAGCAGGACATGTAAGCCCCAACCCCCTGGTAGGCTGCGTGATTGTGCATCAGCAACGAATTATTGGCGAAGGCTGGCATCAAAAGTATGGTGAAGGTCACGCCGAGGTAAATGCGGTGCGATCGGTAGAACATAAAGAATTATTGTCAGAGTCTACAGTATATGTGACCCTTGAACCTTGTGCTCACTTTGGAAAAACGCCTCCTTGTGCCGATATGTTAGCAAAACACCAAGTGAAACGAGTGGTGATTTGCAATCCAGATCCTCACCCATTGGTAGGAGGGAAAGGCATCGAGAAACTCGAAAACGCGGGCATCGAGGTAGTGACTGGAATTTTGGCCAAACAAGGGGACGAAATGAACAAACGGTTTTTCACTGGAGTGCTCAAAAAACGGCCCTACATCATCTTTAAGTGGGCCGAAACCGCTGATGGATTCATTGCTCGCAAAAATTACGAATCGAAATGGATTAGCAATGAAATGTCTCGAGCTTTGGTGCATAAATGGCGTACCGAGGAAGATGGTATTTTGGTAGGGAGCAATACTGCGCGTCATGACAATCCTCAACTCAACGCTCGACACTGGAAAGGGCGCAACCCTACTCGTATTGCGATAGACCGTCACTTAAAATTACCTGCAGAACTTGATTTATACAATCAGAATCAGCCTACTTTGGTCTATAATGTGCTCAGGCAGAGCAAAACCCCTAACCTAGAGTTTGTAAAACTGGAAGATGACAACTTTTTGGAAGAAATGATGCTGGATTTGTATGAAAAGAAAATTCGCTCAGTCATTGTGGAGGGAGGCAGTACTTTGATCAACTTGTTGGCTGATCAACATCTATGGGATGAAGCGCGTGTTTTCAAAAGTACTCAAGCGGTATTCAATGAGGGAATTGAGGCACCTCGTATTCAGGGACAATTGGTGAAAACGGAGCAAATCATGGGAGATTGGTACCACCAGTACCGACCAGTTTTTTAGTGGGTAATGGCAATAATTCGGTAAAACAATGGTTAATTCATTAAATTAGGCGAAAATCAGTATACAAATGCTGTTTTCTCTATAAAAGAGATATAGAAGACCAACCCGTTCTATCCTTGTTTCAAAAATAGGGCAATGCTTTGTGAATGGGAACAACATTGATCGGTACACAATAGATTTATATCAAAAATTACCTTTATGAAACAAAAATACATCTCCTATTTATTGTGCTTCATGGTTATCCTAGGGGCATTAATCATCTCAGAAACGGAAGCCAAGGGGCAAGCCAAGCCGAGTCCTTCGGGTGATTATGACCATAAGTTTTTTGTGGGAAAAATCAATGGACGCTGGAAAGTGATGATGACCCTTAATAAACAAAAACGAGGGAAAACGGAAAAAAACAATCTGACCGGATATTATTACTACAAGCGTACCAAAGGATACCTTCGCCTCAATGGCACTTGGAAGGCAAACGGCAGCATTTTGGCCGAAGAAAAGACCCAGCAAAATAGCAAATGGGTAAAAACGGGGGCCTTTGCCGGACGCTACGATGCCACCACCAAAAAAATAGTAGGTACCTGGACTTCGGCCGATGGCAAAAAATCGTATCCCTTTGAGCTCAAAGAGAACTATCGGGGAGGTATTCGGGCTGAAATGTTGTACATAGATGAGGCAAATGTATTAGGCAAGGATTCACCTCGTGGGGTAACGATTTCGTTTTTGTATCCTCGTTTTCAAGGAGGAAAGGTGGCCGATAAAATCAACCAATTTATTCAGGAAAGGTTGGTGAAAAACTACGAACAGAGAATTAGGAAGTTTGTAAAAGAATTTGAAGATTTTAAAAAAGAGAATGGTGACAATGGTGTTTTTTTCAATGAAGAAAACTTGATCACGATCGAAGTAAACGAAAAAAATATCCTGACTTTGGTTTATAATCAAAGCGGTTTTACCGGAGGTGCTCATGGATACTACAACAGTACTTACTATACTTTTAATCTTAGAGATGGTAGTTTGATCCAAATACCAGAATTGTGGTACCCTGGAGCTGAGGCGGCTATTCAAGCCCTCATCGCCAAGCAAATTCGCAAAGATGCCCAATTGAAACCCAACGAGTCATTGTCCAAAGTAGCCATCAATAGTGAAAAACCACCTATAGCCGAAAACATTTATCCACGCCCCGATGGCATTGCTTTTTTTTACAATACTTATGAAATCGGACCCTATGTGGCGGGGTCACGCTTGACTGTGGTACCCTATCGCCAAATCAAGCGTTATATCAAAAGACGCACCCCTTTGCGTACTTATATGCGATAAAACTCGAAAAAATGCTTCACCTGCTCATTTCTTCTGTATTTTTGCGTAATGAACTCAAATAGTTGACCAACGCTGGGCGTTGGTCAACTATAGATTAGAAGAACTAAGTAACACTTTCAAAATAAGTGTCCGATTTTGGCAAAATTGCTTGAAGCTAGACGAGATACTTTTTGCGGGCGTAGCCATAGCTACGGCCAAAACCGATGGCTACAGCTTTGCTGTGCCGAGCTCTGCCAACGGCTAAAAAGTAACGAAGTATAGCAAGGAGCAATGAAGCGAAAGCCGACAATTATTGCGAACGTGTTACCAAACACCTGGGCAATAAAATTAGCCATTAGAGATGAGAAAACAATTACGATTATTAGGAATCATACTGTTGGTTTTAGGGGTAGGAGTTCCCGCACAAGTACAGGCTGATCGGGTGACCAATGCCTATAAACAGCTACAAAAAGAACGATACGAAAAAGTAAAATCTTTATTAGACAAAGCCATTAGCAGGCAACCCATCAATGCCGGAGCGCATTATGTGTATGCCTTGTATTTTTTAACTAAAGCAAATCCGGCCTATCAGGTCGACTCTTCCTATTCCCATATTTTATTGGCCTTATCGCATTATGCACAAATAGAACCTGATGACGCTGCTACTTGGGCCAAAGTAGGAATTACCCAAACTGCGATTGATCGCCATCGATTGAAAGTGGAAGGTATCGCATTCGAATTGGCCAAAAAACAGCATACTATTCCTGCTTATCAAGCTTATATTCAGCGTTTTACTACCGCTAGAGAAGTAAAACAAGCCATTCAGCAACGCAATTTATTGGCGTGGCAGGCAACGCAAGCAGCACATACCATTGGCGGTTATCAAAACTTTATCAAAACTTACCCTCAAGCGACGCAAGTGGGAGAGGCTCAAAAACGAATCGATTTTTTTGTATATGAAGCCGAAACCGAACGAGGTACCTATAAAAGCCTAGAGGAGTTTTTGAAAAACAACCCCAAAAATGCCTACCGTGATTCGGCCATCACTCAGCTATTCAATCTGATATCGGTACAACATCAAGCGGCCACATATCAAGCTTTTTTAAAAAAATATGACAATAGCACCGCGGCCAAACGAGCAGGTGATTGGTTAATGAGTTTGTACCAACAAGCAGGTAAACTGCGGGCATTTCACGAGAGTTTTGCCAATTATTACCGAATAGATTATGTCACTCAGTTATTGTCGGTAGATACCCTACAGTATTTTCCTATTTTGGAAGCAGGTCGTTATGGTTTCATCGATCATTTTGGGCAAATACGGATTCCGATCAAATACCAGCAAATTCATAAAGATTACCTTTGTGACGGTATTCAAGACAATTTTTTATTGGTGATGCGCAACAACTTGACCGGAGTAGTAGACAAACTCGGCCGTGAAGTCGTTGCGGTAAATTATGATAAAATAGAAACTCTGAATGGAGGAATATTTATTGTCACTAAAAATGGCTTTCAAGGGGCTTTTCATCAAAGTGGATTTCAGATTTTGCCGATCAAATACGACAAAATAGAGCCTTTGAACCAATATTTTTTGAAAGTACGTCGTAATGGCCTATGGGGAGTGGCCACCCATAATGGCAAACTCATTGTAGATTGTAATTTTTCAGAAATTGACAAAAAAGCCAATAGCTTTGTTCAATTTCGTAAAGACAACCGTTATGCATTGGTCAAGAATAAGCAGATTTTTGAGCAATTTCTGAACAAGCGATTTAGCATCCAACTCAAATATGATGATGTGGCTTGGATGGGCGACGCGTACATCAAGGTAATAGATCAAGAAAAACAAGGAGTAGTAGATACCAGTGGGCAATTGGTGTTATCTCCTGAATATACTACCATCAAAGATTTGAATGTAGGGTGGGCGGCTCGCACCTCAGACTCTACCCAGTGGCAACTTTTTACCCGTAAGGGGAAGCCTGTTTCAAATGAGACCTTCGAGCGAGTAAGTATCCATCGTAAATTCTTTGTTGCCAAGCAAAAAGGCAAGTGGGGTTCCATTGATCGTTATGGCCGAATTTTGGAGCCTTTCAAACGAGATTCGTTGATTTTTATTGGCGATGCGTTGCTGACTTTCAAAGGCAAGCAAGTATTGGCCAAACTCAAGGGGCTGCAAAAGCCTCTGAACCTTACGCCTTATAAATATGTAAGAGGAGAAAGAGGAAATTATCCTGGAGCAAAACCTTTCATTTACATAGAAACCCGGTTACGCAAAAAGGGACTCATCAACCAACAAGGTAAAAAGATGCTTTCGGCGGTTTATGATGAAATTTCTATCCTGGCCAATGATCTGTTCAGTGTCAGGCGTTATGGTAAATATGGATTGGTAGATACCAACCGAAAAATTGTATTACCAATAAGGTATCAAGGCATTAGCAATTTGAAAGGAGGATATCAAGGCTTACTCCTCAATCGTAAGTTTGGACTATATCATTACAAACGCAAAATTAAGATAGAGCCCAAATTTTCCGCATTGCCCCGTCCTTACAGCCTCCAAGAGGACAATCGCTTGTTCATTGTCAGAAAAGCCAAGTCATATGGCTTGGTAGATGACAAAGGCAAAGAACTTATTTCTACTAAATATGATAAGATCGAGTATTGGACTGATAGCGTAGCTCTGTTGAAAAACGAGACTGGGGATTGGTTTTTATACAATTTTATCAACAAACAACGCCTCAAAACCAAAGGGTTTAGCCAAATACAGTACCTCAAAAAAGACCATGATGAAATCATAGCATTGGTGTCCAAAGGAAAGTATGGCATTTTGAGTAATCGTCGTGGATTGTTGATTCCAATGGAATATGACCTTATCTACAACTTAGGGAGCATGAAACAACCCATGTTTTTTACGGAGCGTCAATATTCAGGAGGTAAAAACTTTGTAGTGAGCTATATCAATTTTCAGAGAAAAACCATCTGGAATAAAATTATGAAAGAAGCCGATTACCATCGTATTTTGTGTGAACAATACTAGCCCTCTCATTTACCTTTTTGCTCATCATAGCATATATTACAATAAAAACAGCCTGATTTACCCGATGAAGGCTGTTTTGTTTTTGTGATTTTTCAACTAAAAACTTATATTTAATTACCAGGTTTTGATTCAGAAAAGAGTACAAAATCAAGATGAATTGCTTTTCTAAAGAAACACATTGAATACAAGTTTACAACCCCAACAAAATTCATTAATGAGATTTTACCGCATCATCATCCTATTATCCTTTATTTCTTTTACTCAACTCACCCAGGCGCAATGGAAAAGCCGACGATTTGCCGGAGTGGGCCTCAAAGATGGCCAGCCCGCATTGCAAGTCCCCATTATGTTAGCGGGTGGTTTACATGTAGATGCCAATGGGAACATCTTTTATGGTGAAAATGAAAACTTTCGTTTAAGACAACTAAATGCGTCTAATGGAACAATCAGCACGATTGCTGGTAATGGAGCAAGACTTTCTCCGTTTACAGGTGATCCATTGAATTCCAACGCTGGTTTTATAGACGAAATAGAGGCAGATGCCAGTGGAAATTTATTTTTTATTTCTGAAGCCATTTATCGTCTCGATGCGGCCAACAATCAACTCATTCGCTACGATGTTTCTTCCTCAATAGGGGATATGAATGATTTCGTGATTGCACCCAATGGAAATTTATACATTGTAGATGAAACCAACCGTACGGTGGTAAAGTACGATACGGTGAGTCGGGTAGCTACCGTGGTGGCAGGTACTGGATCGTCGGGTACGAGCTCTGATGGCTTAGATGCATTGTCTACCAGTTTTGACCGAATTACCCATGTAGCATTGGCTTCTAACGGTGATTTATACATTGCCGACGCCAACGGGCACAAAATTAGAAGGGTACGAGCCAGTGATAATATTGTTGAAACGGTGGCTGGAACTGGAACTGGAGGATTTTCAGGAGATGGTGGGCAGGCCAATGCTGCGGAGATCAATCGACCTCAAGATATGATATTTGATGCTTCTGGAAATTTGCTGTTTTGTGACTCACAAAATAATTGCATTCGTAAAATTGAGATCTCTACTGGAACCATCACTACCATTGCAGGTACTCCTGGTACTGAAGGAAGCATTACCGAGGGGGCGGTAGCCACGTCTACAACCATTGGTTTTTGCACTGAGCTGGCCTTGAATAGCAGCAACGAATTACTGATTCTGGACCAAAGTAATGGCAGAATTTTAAAAATAGATGCAAGCAATATCATTACAACCGTAGCTGGAAATGGACAAAGTTTGTTTGGTGGAGATGGCGAGAAGGCAGACGATGCCCGTTTGGGATTGCCGGGTGATATTGCAATAGATGCGAGTGGGAATGTATATGTTGCCGATATTTTCAATAACCGCATCCGTTTGGTCAACAACAACGACACCATTTCTACTTTTGCGGGTACTGGTGAAGCCGGACAAAGTGGGGATGGAGGAGCCGCCAATGTAGCCAATACAGGGAGTCCGCGAGGGATGTTCTTGGATAAAACCCGCAATCTGCTTTATTTCAGCACCTCTCAGGGGCATTATGTCCGAAAAATAGACTTGTCTTCTGGAACGATATCTACGGTGGCCGGAAACGGTAATCAAGGGTTTAGTGGGGATGGTGGAGCAGGTACCTCGGCTCAGTTGAGTGTACCTTTGGGAATGACGACTGACGCTGCAGGGAATCTATACATTGCCGATGAGGAAAATCACCGGGTGCGTAAAGTAGATTTTACTACCGGCATCATCACTACTATAGCGGGTAGTGGGGTAGATAACAACAGTGGTGATGGTGGGCAAGCTACTGCTGCTGGAATATTTGGCCCTCGCGATGTATTGATTGATAAAAACGGACATTTATTGATTGCCAGTGCGGGGCAAATCCGGTCGGTAAATTTAACGACTGGGGTGATTACGACCATTGCCGGAACCAACACTACTGGGTATTCAGGTGATGGTGGTCCAGCAACTGCGGCTCAATTGAGTGACATTGTATACAGCATTACCCAAGACGAGGCTGGAAACCTCTATTGTACGGATGTACTTAACTATTGTGTGCGAAAAATAGATACCAATGGCGATATTTCTACCGTGATTGGGTCAAATAATCCTGGTGAAAGTGACGGCAACGGAGATGCACTCCAAATGAAGTTTTCAGAAATCAGGGGGATAGATTACCAGGATGGACTTTTGATCATCGCTGATCCTTACAACAATACGCTTTGGCGATTGGTGGTATCTCCTCCAAATGCCGCGTCTTTGTCTGGTTTGTCTCCGCTCCGAAGTACCACTGATGGACAAAAATCGATGACCATTGACTGGACTGATCAATCTATTATTGAGGATAATTTTGTGATTGAGAAATCGGTAGGAGGGAACAGTAACTACCAAACATTAGCCACCCTCTCTAAAAATACAGTACAATACGTAGATACCAACGTAGATGTGAATACTACGTATTATTATCGCATCAAAGCAATCAATCAGGCGGGAGAGACCACTAGTAACGAAATGAGTGCTACCATCAATTACACTCCTCCCAATGCCCCAGTGCTTGATTCGGCTATTTTTAGCCGCGATACTTTATCTAACAAAATGGCGACGGTACACTGGAGTCACGATAAAACCAATACTACTGGGTATCGCGTAGAGCGATCGGTGAATAATGCGAATTTTACAATCATTGCCACCTTGGAAGCCAATGCCAGTCAGTATACTGATACCGTGGAATATGATACACCTTATGCTTATCGGGTAAAAGCATTGGATTTTGATGAATCTTCGGACTATAGCAATGTATTGGATTCTACATTTATCTATGTGCCTCCTAAAGAACCTACCAACGTGGAAGTAGATGTAAACAATAGCTTGAACCAAAGCACTACTGATCCGTCCACCTCAGCCTCGGTGGTGAACGTTTCTTGGGGAGACAATGCCGACGACGAAGATGGTTATGAAGTAGAAAGATCTACCAGCACCGATGCGGCTACTTTTAGCCAAGTGGCGTCTTTGCCTAGCAATGCTACCAGTTATACTGATAAAGATGTAGCGTTGGGGGTGCAATATTATTATCGCATCCGAGCTTTCAATAGTGATGGAGCATCTGCTTACAGTAGTATTTTTTCGTTTGTATTGGTGGGCACTCAAGATACTCAGTTGGAAGCACAAACAGTGACTTATCCGAATCCGACGGTCAATAGAATACAGGTAAAAATGAGCAATCATTATCGGGGGAAAGTACAGGCTACTTTGACTTCTTTACAGGGAGGGATGACTACTATAGTTCAATGGAACAAGCAAAGTTACCAGTTGGAGGAGAGTTTAGACGTGAGTCAGTTGCCTACTGGCAATTACTTATTAAAAATTGCCACCGAAAAAGGGTTTACGGTAAAGAAAATCGTGAAAAAGTAAAGCCTTGTTTTTGTTAGTTGGTAGTTTTATTTAGTCCATAGTCCATAGTGGCGCAAAGCGAGACAAATTAATAATCGCCTTGCGCAACAATTTAACAATAGAAAAATACAACATAGCCCGTAATTTTATCTTGTTTAAACCGAAAAGTTATTTTTTAACCTGACTGACTTGAAAACCAGCCAGGTTTAAATGATAACATTGTATATTACAATACTCCACACACCCGTCCACTTGTGATCAAGCATCACCGTACAAGCGGATGCTTGCACTAGCGGGGGCTCGGGCTATGGACTATTGATATTAACTCCCAATCAATACAAAAGCGCCCCAAAAATAAGGCTCCTTGTATTGCGTTTTGAGTTGCAGTTGTGCCTTTTTAAAAGCCTTGGCCTTGTCGCCCATGGTCAACCAGTTTTGGTAAAACAAACGCATCAACTTTTGAGTAGCATCGTCGCTCACCTTCCAAAGACTCATAATCAAGGCATCGGCGCCCGCTACCTGAAATGCCCGCTGCAAACCATATACTCCCTCACCAGCCTTCACATCTCCCAGTCCGGTTTCACAGGCGCTCAAAACCACCAATTCCGTGTTTTCCAATGACATATTCATAGCCTCAAAAGCAGTCAAAATGCCATTGTTTTGAGTTTGATTTTCCCGGCTATTCAAGTTATCCATTGTTTTCTCCGAGTTGGCCAACATCAAGCCTGAACGTAAAAGAGGATCTTCTTTGGCTTTATTTACCTCGATGCCAAACAATTTATCCCCTTGTAACTGCTCATCCTTCAAGAAAAAACCGTGGGTTGCAATGTGCAAGATACGAGGCTTCTTTTCGCTGATGGTTTTCACACCCTCCTCAGAAGCCTGTTTTTCCATTAGTTTTTCGGTGTTGAACCCTGATTTTTTTAGCAAACTTTCAATGGTAATGACTTCCTTTTTAGTACCCGGAAGCGCAGGTATTTTCCCGGTACCACCATAGTCTGGAAAACCTACCAATACGGCACTTTTAGTCCCCGTCGAGCGCTTACGCTTTTTGAGTGCAATCAAATCCTTGGAATTGGTAAGTAAGACAAAACTCTTTTCGTCTATCAGAAACTTGCCATCAGGTTTTTGTAAAGTATTGAGATTGATTTGATTATAAACGCCATCGGGCGATACATAAATGGTACTCTTACCCGCGACCAAAGGATCAACTTTGCTCCAGAATTGTTGGTAGCTGTAGCGGTCTTTTCGCTTTGCTTTGATGGTATTACGGTAATATTTCAAATAACGGGTTTCTAACTTATTGCCGTTTTTGAGTAGTACCATTTTGGGTTGAGTAGCCTTGGGGGTGACTACCAAAGCCGCATAGTATACCGTATCGGTAAACTTTCCATTGAATTTATACAAATGAATGAGCTCTACACTGGCCTCCTTGGGGGCCAAAGTATTGGCGATATTGGTAAAACGAATGGGCTTGTCGTCTACACCTCCCGAAAACTCTTTAGATTTACTAGAGAGGTTGCGCTCCATTTTGTTGGCTGCTTGCTCTAACGAATCCAGGTTGATACCATGCTCAATCAAATCATCCTTAGAGTATGTATATAGTTTGGCCAATAGCTCCTTCACATCCAACCAATACTCGTAGTCATCAATGAGTTGCTTGTCTCCACTTTGCAAAATCCGTTGGCGAATCTTGTTGGCATCACTGAGCAAAATCGCCTTGGTAGCCAAGTGGTAATTAAACATGTCGGTCAATAGTTTGGGGTTTTTGGTATAATTGTCAGCCACAAAAGCATAAAACCGCAAATAAGTAGGGCGGAGCTTACTCCAATATTTGTCCTTTTCGGCCTCGCTCATAGCTGGAAAATACTTCTGAATAAAAGTTTCAGACCTTTTCAATACCTCTCGGTAAAGCACCGTGGCCTCACTCACCTTACCCATTTGCCAGTTCAAAATGGCCAAATCTTCTTGTGATTTTGTGTACGCTGGATGTTGGTTACTCAAAATGCTTTCGCGTACTACCAAAGCTTCTTTTAACAAAGGAGCAGCTTGGTCAAATTTACCCTGTGAACGATAAAAATTACCCAAATTACTTGTTGCTGAGGCATATCCGGGGTGTTGTTTGCCAAACTTGCGTTCGTAAATCTTTCTTGATTTATTCAACAACTCCTCTACTTGATCTGTCTTGCCCATTTCTACGTACAAGGCCGCCAAGTTATTGAGCATGTAGGCATAGTCGGGGTGGCCTTGTTTCCATTGACGCTGCTTCCTTTTGATGGCCTTTTGATAAATTTTTTCTGCTTCATCGTAACGCTTCATGTCTTGGTACAACAACGCCTGATTGACCAAAAAGCGTTGATACAAAGTAGAACCCTCCCGCATCGATTTACCACCTATGGTAATGGCTTCACTCAACAATTTATCGGCTTGCTGATAACGTCCAATGGTTTGATAAAGCAATGCCTTGTTGTTGGTCATAATGGCGTAAGGAGTACTATTTTTACCCTCATTGCTGGTTACAATGGCCAAAGCTTGATCTATCAATTGTTCTGCTTCCGAGTACTTACCCAAATCTTTGAGCAACATGGCCCGGTTGTTCAGTGCCGAGGCATAAGCCGAATGTGTCTTCCCATATTTTTCCTCATTCATTTTAATCATCCGTTGGGTGTACTCGTCGGCTTCGGTGTAGCGCCCAGTGGTATGATAAAGCAAGGCAAAATTTCCAATCAATTTGTTATACGGGTCTTCGCTGGTACGATTGTTTTTTTCATACAACCGTTTGGCTCGCCCAAAAGCATTTTCAGCCAAGCCAAATTTATTACTAGAAAAAGCCATTTCGCAAATTTCTACCAGCGTGGCAGGTTTAGAGCTATTGGCTTGAACCATTTGCTGACCCGACCTGCGCATGTCCGAAGCTCGTCGGAGGTAAGTTTTGTTTTCATCCTTGGCCATGGCCCGAAGCTCTTTGACACTAATTTGTTTGAGGTTTTCCCGAAGGCGAGCCAAATTATTGGTGAGTCGTTGGTAACGGGCAAACTTTTCTCGGTCTTCAAAAAAACCAGCTGCATCGCTCAACGCCACCGCATAACTGAATGCCTCCCGATCCTGACTTTCTTTGATTTTTTGTAGGCGTTTTTCCCAACTTCGGCGGAGTTTGTTGGCCAGGTTTCTTTTTACTTTGTTTTTATTT
>CALDJV010000328.1 GCA_937899305.1 uncultured Cytophagaceae bacterium | reverse complement strand
CGGCATCTTTACAAAGTCAACTTTCAGCCTATGTTTCTGATACCACCTCCTGGACCCGTCGTTATTTGAAGTTCTTGCCCCCAGATCAAAAGCAAAACCCACCCAACTTCATCGATTTTTATTTTAAAAATACCAGTAGAGCCGAAGCCTTGGTTGTTTTAAGCACCCTACAACTAGGGATTGTACAACAAGTGTTAGACATTCACACGAAAATTTTGAAAGTAGAGTAAACCAGTTACAAGGTTATTTTATTATGAAACTGAAAAGAAACTCCTATCTATCGGTCACTATTTGTTTCCTGGTTTTACAAGGCTGTAAAACCAGTCAAACGAATGAGAAATATAAATTGCTCCATATCCACCAAGTTTTATACAAAAACACGCAAGAATTGAGTAGAATTTTCACGGACCGAGTCAAGCAATATAAAAAACGGATCAAGGCAAATAATTACCCAAAAAGGCTTCTGGATAAGCTACAGCAAGATGAAAAGCTCGGAAAAGAATCTTCGGCAATCATTAACTTTTATTTAATGAAACTGATTCGCTACATTGAAAAAGAACCCCAAAAGCTCTCCAATCCAATTCTTGACAATGCATCTTCCCAACGTAGAATCAAAGAAATAGCAAGAGAACTCAAGGAATATGCTGTTTTTCTACGAGAAAATTTTGCTCCACATTTGAAAGATACCACCTCCTGGACTCGTCGTTACCTCAAGCTCTTACCTCCAGATGAAAGGCAAAACCCTCCCAGTTTTATCGATTTTTATTTTAAAAATACCAATAGAGCCGAAGCATTAGTTGTTTTAAGCACCTTACGACTGGGGATTTTGCAGGAAGCACTGGAGATTCAAGAGAAAATTTTAAAAGAAAAATAATGTACCATATGGATACCTCTCCTCATCAAATGATCCCTGGTCCTGAGATTCGCCAATATCTTGAACAACTCCAGGCAAAAGACCAAGCTAAGATCGGGCAATTAAAGGCCGCTTGGGAAAAACGTCAACAACAGTTATTGAGACCCAACACTCAAGCATTGCTGGCGTCTCAAACTGTTTTTCTACAAAAAATTCGACAAGACATTGCTCAATATCGCATAGAGAGTAAAAAAGACGCAGTGGGTAGGTTTCATCTTATGGTAGCAAGCATGCAGCAAAGCCAAAACCCCTATATCCTCGTCATTGCTGCAGACCTGGTGGAGGTATGGAACATCATCCGAAAAAAAGACCTCCCCATCCAAGATATCAAACTCATGATTGATTATGTCATGGATAAGTTGAATGAATCAGCCATTCGTCAGTATATAGAATACCTGCTTGATTTAGAAAATCAGCGTTCCTAGAATTCGTCACTGACCTTTCGCTTTTTGCAAACCGTATTTAATCCTTATTTTTGCTCCCTGGATTTACTAGAATTCAAATATTACACACCAATACTTTAATTTTTGATAAAATTATGAGAGCAATCAAAATTGGAATGAGCAGTCTGGCGCTCATGGGTTTGTTATGGGGAGCTTGGGGCTGCCAATCAGGAGTCGCTTCCAAAGACAACCAACTTACTGCTGAACAGCAAGGACCCACTCCTGAAAACAAAAAAAGGCCCGTTACCAGCGACCAACCAAACCCCAATGCAGTAAAAATGCCTGACTTTAAGTTTACGACCTTAGCGGACAAACTTTTTACCCCTAAAGACCTCAAAAAACAAAAAACCGTGTTTTTCTTCTTCAGTGCCCTTTGTCACCATTGCCAAGCCAACGCCAAGGCATTGGTCAAGCGGGCCGATGAATTTAAGGATGTACAAGTCGTTTTGATTTCTACCGAAACCCTCAAGATCATCAAGCAATTTGGAAAAGATTATGGATTGGACAAGTTTCCGAATTATCAACTGATGCATATCGACGAAAAAGATGTTTTCGATACTTTTGGACAAATACTCACTCCCAGTGTGTTTATTTTTAACCGGCATCACGAAATGACGGAAAAATTTATTGGAAATACTTTCTTTGATTACATCGTAGACCACATTCCAGCTTAAAGTCTGGCTTTGTTGCATAAAAAAACCCTTTTTGCAACACAAATATTTGCAAAAAGGGTCTCTACCGAAAAAATGGTCAAACCAAAAATTGACTCAACCATTTACCATATAAACCATATTAAATTAAATGCTTTTTGTCTTTGATCATGTCAAAAAGTAACTCCTTGGCTCGGTGTAGTTGGGCTTTTACCGTACCCAATGGAATCTCAATTTCTTTGGCGATTTCGTCGTACGAAAACTCCTGAAAATAACGCAAGCGAACCAACCGTTGATATTTAGGAGGCAACTTGCTCACAATCATTTGCATAACTTCTATTTTCTGGCTACGAATCGCTTCCTCTTGCGGGTCACGATTGCCATCTTTGATATCCAACCCTACTTCTTCTCCATTGTCATCTTTGAAGGAAGAACTAATGCTCAAAGTCTCAAGCTTTTTCTTACGGATAAAGTCAATACAATTGTTGGTTGCGATCCGAAACAACCAAGTACTAAAAGTATACTCTTTTTTGAATTTACTTAATCCCTTGAAAGCCTTAGCAAAAGCCTCGATGGTTAGATCTTCGGCGTCGTCAGTATTTTTCACCATTTTAAGCATTGTATGGTACAACGGCTTACGATAACGGTCCATCAATTCAGCATAGGCCTTTTGGTTGCCGGTTTCTTTTGCCAAATCAATTAGTTTGAAATCTCTGAGCGCTTTTTCTGAAAATTGTTTATTTGATTTTCCTTCCATCCTAATTTTTTTCTGCTAATTGCTAGTGTCCCAATAATAAATATATAAAAAATGTACAAAAATTCCAATTGCGGTATCCTCCACGGGTTTATCTCAATACGCAAATTACGAATTATTACTTTATAAACTGATAGTAAAACTAACATTCTCAAAGAAAATAGAAAAATTATTCCTTTAAATATTAGTTGATCTGCTGAGTAAAAATCATAAATACTTGCCAAACCCAATGTAAACCAAACAATCGTTTGAGTAAAAAAAAATCCCCCTAATAAAAAATGGTGGGTAGATTTGTAATATTTCCCAACTGATAAATGCCTGATTTTCTGCTGATACCAGTCTTTCCAACTGGTTTTGGGTATCGACTGTACATGCGCGTCCGGATCGATACAAATGGTGGTATTGCTACTGGTAGCTAATTCGTTAATCAACAAATCATCGTCGCCTCCAGTGACTGATTTATACTTTTCAAGTATTTTGCCATTTTGAAATAATTCTTTGCGATAAGCGAGGTTTCGACCCACGCCCATGTAAGCTTTACCCCATAAAGTGAAAGATAGATACTGAATTGCGGTAAAAAAAGTCTCAAACTGAATAAAGCGGTTCAAATTGCCTTTTGTTTTACGATATGGAGAAAATCCTAAAACAATTGCAATTGTGGCACTTTGAAAGGGCTCAACCATCTGTTGAATCCAGTAAGGTGACTGTACCTCACAATCAGCATCGGTCAGTAAAATCACTTCGTGTTTGGCTTGTTTGATTCCTTGTACCAAGGCATGTTTTTTGGCGTTCCAACCAGTTGGTGTTTTATGCACCCGCACCACTCGTAACTGGTTGTTCAAAGCACTTTGCCTATACAACCATTCCGCAGAGGCATCGGTAGAACGATCATCTACCACAATCACTTCAAATTGATCAAATTCCTGGGCCAATAATCCAGGCAATAACTTTTGTAAGTTTAGGTACTCATTGCGGGCACAAACCACCACTGACACAGTTACTTTGGCTCTGCCTGATTGGGCCTTTTTTTTAGGTATTTTTTTGGTCTGTTGGGCCAGCCTTCGGACTACCACCAACAAAAAATACAACTGCCCCAATGTACCTACCAACATAGTGAACAATAGAAAGTACCCTAATTGCATCATGGTAAAATTATTGAAATACGAACTTCTGCATTTTTTTGTAAATCTCTAAAACATCGTGAAAAAATAAACTGTCCCCACTGCAATATCTCATTCTCGATCAGCTTGTAAGTGGCCCCTTGATCAGTATTCATTTTTCAGGAATTGTTGTTTTGTTCTTAATCGAACAACACTACCTTTTGGCGGCAGGCTTTTTTATGGCCAAATAATAAAAAGTTAACCTATCCTCCCCTATCTTTGTTGTCCTTTTTTACTGACGTCAAAAATATGAAATTTAAATTACAGGCTACCGATGCCGACAGCAGTGCCCGCGCTGGGGAAATCACGACGGCTCACGGTCAGATACAAACTCCGATTTTTATGCCAGTGGGTACAGCGGGTACCGTCAAGGCAGTACACCAACGAGAATTAAAAGAAGATATTCAGGCTCAGATTATTTTAGGCAACACCTATCACCTATACCTGCGCCCTGGTCTGGATACTTTGAAAAAGTTTGGTGGCTTGCATAAATTTAATGGTTGGGACCGCCCCATATTGACGGATAGTGGTGGGTATCAAGTGTACTCATTGGCCGGCATTCGCAAAATCAAAGAAGAAGGCGTTACTTTTCAGTCTCACATCGATGGTTCCAAGCATCAGTTTAGCCCCGAAATCGTGATGGATATCCAACGCGCCATTGGAGCCGATATTATCATGGCCTTCGACGAATGTACTCCCTACCCCTGTGAGTATGGTTATGCCAAAAAATCAATGGAAATGACCCACCGCTGGCTCAAGCGCTGCTGTGACCGTTTTGATGCTACTGAACCTTTGTATGGATACGAACAAACCTTGTTTCCTATAGTGCAGGGCAGTACTTATAAAGATTTACGCAAACAATCGGCCGAAGTAATTGCCAGTTTTGAGCGGGATGGCAATGCCATAGGAGGATTGTCGGTAGGAGAACCCCACGAAAAAATGTATGAAAGTACTGAGTTGGTTTGCAGTATTTTACCCAAAGACAAACCCCGTTATTTGATGGGAGTCGGCACGCCCGAAAACATCCTCGAGGGCATTGCATTGGGAGTAGATATGTTTGATTGTGTCATGCCTACCCGCAATGCTCGCAATGGCATGTTGTTTACCACCCAAGGCATCATCAACATCAAAAACAAAAAATGGGAAGGTGATGAAAGCCCCATAGATCCAACTTTAGGAGGCTATGTAAGTACCTTTTACTCCAAAGGGTATTTGAGACATTTGGTACAGAGCAAAGAAATGCTGGCCTCCCAAATTGCTTCAGTACATAACCTTACTTTTTACCTGTGGTTGGTGGGTCAAGCCCGTGAACAAATACTGGCAGGGACTTTTTTACCTTGGAAAAACAAAATGGTGAAGCACTTGATGCAGCGATTGTAATGGCTAAGTAATTGTAAAAAATAAAGTTTCGTTTTCTTTAGTCCGTAGTCCACGGTCGATAGTCCATAGTTTTCTCTAGCCTGGAGTATTTTATTGCTTCGCGTAACCCGAAGTCCTGAGCGAAGCTGAAGGAACTAGCAATAAGCGTAAAGGCTATTTTTTTATCTTTAGTAAATGGTTTCGTGATGTATCGCGAAACCATTTAGCTTTTTAAATTATTGGGCTTTAATTGTCAGACTTTGCTTACACCAGCACTCTCGAAGGAGGCCATTTCGTTTAGAAAACTCACTGCCGACTGTATTAGCGGAAAGGCCAATGCAGCTCCAGTACCTTCACCTAACCTGAGATTGAGCTTTAGAATGGGATCCCCGCCCAAAAACTCAAGCATGGCCGCGTGTCCCCGCTCATCTGATTGATGGCAAAACACACAATAGGAAGTCACCTCAGGGTAAAGCGCTTGGGCCACCAACAACGCCGCAGAAGCAATGAAACCATCTACCATAATGACCATTCCCAATTCAGCTGCCTTCAGATAAGCCCCTACCATTTGGGCAATCTCAAAACCACCAAAGGTAGTCAACATCCAAAGTATTTGGGCAGGCCCTGCTTCGTATTCGGTAGCAGTATCTACCAAATGGTCCCGATGAAAATCCAAGGCGGCTTGCAAGATGTCTATTTTCTTTTGTAGTCCTTCATAGTCCAGGCCAGTCCCCCGCCCTACGCATACCTCTAAGTCAATCTTGGTGATCAAATGCATGAGTACCGCAGCCGAAGCGGTATTCCCAATCCCCATTTCTCCAAAACCCACAATGTTGCTCCCCGATTGATGCACTTCGGCCACTATGTGGGCACCTTGTTGAATTGCCTGCACTCCTTGCTCAAGCGTCATAGCTGCACTATCCAAAAAACTTTCGGTACCCAGCGCCACCTTTTGATCAATCAATGCTTCGTGAGGTTCAAACGCCGCCGCCACTCCAGCATCAATCACTTTAAGTGCCACTTGGTTTTGTTTACAAAATACATTGATAGCCGCTCCTCCTCTCAAAAAGTTAAGCACCATTTGATAAGTCACCTCGGAGGGATACTTGCTTACTCCCTCCTGAGCAATGCCATGGTCTCCGGCAAAAACCAATACATGGGGAGCGTTCAGACTTGGAGTAAGGGTATGTTGAATCAAGCAGATTTTACGAGCCACTTCTTCTAGCTGTCCCAGTGCCCCAATTGGCTTGGTTTTATTATCTATCTTTTGCTGGATTTGGTCACCCAAGTCGGTAGCAACTGCAGGTATCGAAAACTCAATCATAGGTATCAATTTAGGCTATTATGTCAAAATAAGTGGGCAAAGTTAAAAGATCGGCAGGAATTATGTAGAGAAAATCTAAAAACTATGCGTTATTCAAATTACACAAATTTTGAATAATGAATATTGATATACGAACGCTGGATGATTGAAGTACTCTAGGTGAATTGGCACAGTATACAGTGGTACGGTGCTTATTGACTACTCGATTTGTACACGTTCGGATCTAGGTGGCACCTATTTTCGGTTTTACAAAAGTTGTTGTCACACCCAGACCACTCACTCAGGCATACTTCAAAACTCCACATTGACTGTACCAAGGCACAGCTCAAAAATCAATGAATTATTCGAAAAACCATACTAATAACAATTAGATGACGTTTTGTTAGTGTTTTATTATATTTATCTTTTGAATAATCCAAAGCTTTAAATCACGAAGCCATTTTGGCTTCTATCTTTTAATGAAGCGTATATTTAAACTTTGCTCTTGAAGCAAAATTAAAATGTGCTCTAAAACTGATATCACTACCGGTTAGTTATGAAAAACTTTTATCTAAAAGCAACCAAGGGAATCTTTTATACCCCAGAAGTAAAACTAAACGCTGAAACTGGCCATTGTCAAATTATGGGGGAATCTCAGGCCGATAACTCAGTGAAATTCTATACTCCTATCATAGAGTGGGTCGAGCATTACATCAAGCACGTGAGAGGCAGAATCAGGTTTGATTTTGAACTGGTTTATTTCGACACTAGTTCGTCCAAGTTTATCCACCAAATACTAAAAATACTGAGAAAATACGAATTAAAAAGTGGCCAGGTCATCATCAATTGGCACTACCCCGATGACAACGAAGATATCCTGGACGAAGGATTACAATTTAGCGAAGATACTGGGCTAGATATCAAGTTTTTACCTTATGTAAACGACGAAGCTTACTAAAGCCCTATCCCATTCTCATAGTTTCCACCCCCCAGCCACTTCAATGTTTAATCCAGTGAGGTATTGTCCCTGGGGGGCAATGAGCATGTCTAACACATGATTGAATTCTGCAAAAGTGGCTAATCGCTTTTTGGGGATTTCATCTACGGGTTTACTATCGCTGTTTTCGAGCACTCCTGGCGAGAGCATATTGACATTGATATTGTCTGATGCCAACTCTTTTGCCATAGATTTGGTCAAAGTCAATACCCCATTTTTGGCAATATAATAAGGCGTAATCATAGACTGAGCGGTAGCCTGACCCAAAGAAGCAAAACCTATGTTGATGATGTGCCGAGTGTGCGCAGTGGTGGCTTTGTGAAGCCAGGGCAAGGCATGGTGTATACAGTAAAACGTGCTATTGAGATTGGAGTCCAACATGGCGTTCCATTCATTGATAGATGTCTCCAGAATGTTTTTCTTGATGTAGTTGCCTACATTGTTGATGAGTATATCTAGTTTTCCAAACACTTTGCCTACTTCATCCATCATACGCTTTACGTCACCTTCTTTGGTTACATCGGCCTGTTGTACCAATACTTTTCTTCCCAAGGCCTCTAGTTCTTGTTTCAATTGAATGGCAGCCTGCTCGCTACGTTGGTAATGAATCACGATGTCGTGTTCCTTTTTGGCCAGGTGAATGGCCATTGCTCGCCCCAAACCTTTGGCACTACCAGTAATCAATGCGGTTTTAGAATTCATTGGAAGCATCTTCTTTTACAAATTTCATCACTTCTTCAATCAACAAACGGGTGGGCGTATTCAAATCCATGGTCAACGCCTCTTCGGGCGATACCCACGCATAGCTCTGCGCTTCTTCATTCAAGATCACTTCTTCGGGTAGATTGTTGGTTTTGCAACGGTAATTCAAGAAAATAAAGTGTTTGGGCTTATAAAACTCTTCCGAAAACACCACATCTTGGGCAAGTATGAATTCAATCTCACTAATATCCAGATTGGTCTCTTCCTTGATTTCTCGTATCAAGGCCTGTTCACTGGTCTCACCTACATCAATTTTGCCCCCAGGTAAACCATATTTATGATGCCATTTATGGGTTTTGATGAGTAACAACTGGTTGTTTGTATTAAAGATGGTAGCACCTACCGTAGGTATAGGGTACGCCTGAGTAGACATATCAAAATGTTTAATAGTGGACGTAAAATGATCTTATTAATTCGTAAAAAATAAGGTTTCGTTCTGACTTCAAGTTAAAGGTTCGTCTTCGGTCCACAGTCGACAGTCCATAGTCCACCGACGAATATTTTGATCAACAAAGTAGTTGTTTCCAACTTGTGAAATCGAAAAGTTATTTTTTTACTATATCTTATTTGAATGCTTTGAACGACATCGTACTGATGTAGTATCGGGCGGCATCGCTTAATAAATCGCGGTGCATTCGCCACCGATCGCCAAAAAACGCAATACCAATTTCTGTATCTAACAAGAAAGTCCCCATAATGTTCATGGTACCCTCGCGAGAAAATACACTTTCGGCATATAAAATTTTCGCCCCCTCGCCTTTTACCTTCAGCACTCTAGCAAAATATTGGGTAATGGCATGTTGATCCCGAGCTGCCTTAGGCCCAGAAATGACCACTATCAATTGCTTCTTTTCTTCATCGCTAAGTCCATTGTAAAACGTTTTGGTATGCTGGTGGGCTACTTCTAACTGAGCAGTAGTGGCTTCTAATACATTGCGCTGGATTAAAGGGCGACTTTTGTCTAAAAAATCTTTTAAGTCTTGATAGATAAATTGATTGGTTCGCAAACATTTGTCTATCAAATCAATGGCCATATCGGCCTGTAAATATTGAGCTTTGCGTTGTGCATCTGAGGTAAACGACTTGGATTTGATGGCCTTGCGGGCTTTAGTCATCAACAAAAACGCATTTTTTAATTCTATCAATTTTGCCGTAGACAGTGGACCTTCTTTCTCCAAAGCCAGTATAACATAAACCGTAAGTGGGAAATGAGCAATGGTTTTGAGGTCGGTATATAGCGGTGGAGTAATATTTATCCAACGTGGAGCCTCTCCTTTTCGTACAAACAACAAACCACCATTTACAAATGCAATGGCTGGGGCATGTTTCTCAATCATTACCTTGCGGGTATGGGCGTACGACTTCCTAAAAAAATTATTAAACTTGAGAAAAGGATCATCACCTTGCTTTATCTTTCCGTGCTGGGCCTGAGTAATCAAAGAAAAACTGGCTAAAACCACGCATAGCCCTATGGTTCGCAATGTTGATAAATGAGAGCAGTAGTGTTTATTCATAATCATCGAAATCTATAGTTTGATGTCAGCAATATAAGCATTCAGACCAAAACTGGGCAAAAGCCTGGATTTAATATTCATTGTTCAAACCAAAAAACGAGGAATTTTATTTAGATCTGGCTTGCTTAAAGTTTTGATTTTGAGTACTTGGTAACCCTGAAAACACAAGATGAGGGGCGCATAGATAAACCCTGGCAGAATAAGATTTAAGATTCAGCCGACAAAATTTCAAGGACATCACCGAAGTACCCAAATCCAGGAAATACCCAAACCCAAAAAATACCAAACAAGAAGGTTATTTTGGGTGTGTTACTTAAAGAAATTGATTTTCATAAAAAATTGTAGTACTATTGATTGAATAATGCATAGCCTGGTTACTCTGATAAGGTGCCAGATAAAACAAAATAAGCATTGTACAAAGGGTGATTTAAACTACTTTTCAACATGAGTAATTGCGTCATAGTTTAAGTCATCTTAACTAAAAATATTTTGAAAAACTGAAATTGACTTGAATTACTGTATGAACCATAGTTCATCGTGGTTTTTAGCAAAATTAAAGGTCCAAATTGGTTACATTTACCCGAAAATTCTCTTATATCTATGGTGGGCCATAAATTAAACCCAGTAAGTGGACGATTGATAATACTGGAAAGTAAAAATTGTACAAATCAGGTTAATCAATGTACAAATCGGTTGATTTCTGGTCATCAACCATATCGGTTTTATACTATGTTACAAAAAAAATTATTTTATCCTTTGGTAATTGTTTTTGTATTGGGCATTGCAAGTACCCAGCAGGCAAAAGCACAAACAAAAAATTACCTCTTTCAGGCGGCTTATTTAATCAATTTTACGCAATCGATAGAATGGCCCAGCGAAGACAAAGAGTTTATAGTAGGCGTATTGGGTAGTCAATATACCAGTCGTTCTATTTCACGCACCTTTGCCCAACGCCGAAGCAAACTGGGAGGCCGAAAAGTAATCGTAAAACGTTTTCCGTCTATTTCGCAAATCAAAGAATGCAACATCTTATTTGTAAGTGCCAATAGCACCAATAACATCAGAAGGGTGCTACGCAAAACGCGAGGCAAAGCCACCTTGATTGTGACTGAAAAAGAAGGGTTCATTGGCAAGGGTAGTTGTATCAACTTTGTGGTAAAAAATCGCCGCATGTTGTATGAAATTAACCCTTCACAAATCAACAACTTTGGCCTAACCATTATCAACAAGCGCCTGTTGGCGTATGCAGTAAATAAATCTTCCATTCAAAACGCCACCGAATAACATTCCCTAACGACTCGAAAAACTGTTAAATTTCTCGAACATGAAAAAACTTTACCCAACCATTTTTTGTCTCATATGTTTGGTAGCAGGCCTATGGCAAACCCAGGAGGCACAAGCCCAAACCAAGCGAAAGTATACTCAAGAAGAACTCAAAAAAATGCCTAAGGACAGTGTGCTAAAAATTTTAGCCACGATGGAATTAGAAGACCTCATCAACCTGGAGTTTGATGACGCCGATCTACGCAAATACCTGGATCAAGTACTCAATGTGGACATCAAAACCAGCGACCGGGTAAAAATTCAAAAATCGGATCGGGTGCCCGCTACTGTCATTACCATCAGTGCCGATCTCATCCAAAAACGGGGCTATCAATCTATTTGGGATGTATTACAAGATTTACCCGATTTTAAACTAGAATTTGCCGCCACTCAAGAGGCCTTCAACATTGCCACCATGCGGGGGCTTGAGGGGATGAGCAAATTTATCATTTTGATGGATGGAATCCGAATTTCCTCTCCCACCAACGAACGGATACCCCTATTGACCAACTACCCAGTACACCTCGCCAAACAAATAGAAGTAGTGTATGGGCCTGCCTCGGCCTTGTATGGAGCCGATGCTTTTGCTGGAGTCATCAACATCATTACCAAAAAAGCCGAAGATATCAAAGGGGCCGAAGCCACGTTGTCATCGGGGATGTATGGCCGATACTTGGGGGGCATTACCATGGGGCAAAAACTATGGCGAAAAGCCAGCCTTACCCTATCGGGCCATTACATGTTTGATCAACAACCCAACTTGAGCAATTTTTATAACAAAAATGGGGAGTTTGATGGACTATCATCACTCAGTACTGGAACTTTCAATACCGTATTTGGTACCCAAACCATCAGTACCGATGGCCTCACTCCTGAATATGACATGCCCATCAGTACCTATGCCCTGCACGCGGCTTTTCAATGGGGAGGGCTTAGAATTACCGGGTTTCGAAACCAATCAAGAACCCCTACTGCTACTGCTCAAACACCTGATAATGCTTTATACAACAAATCGGCCTTTGCCACCAATCGCATTTCGGTAGGAAGCGCCGTATACGAACATAACTTTGGCCGGTTAACCAGTACGACGATGTTGGTGGCCAGTCGTTACGATTTTCAACCCGAATCGGGATTTCAGAACTTGTTTACCAACATGCAACGCACTTACAAATTTGCTTATGGGCGCATGTATAAGGTAGAACAATTGGTACAATGGTCGGCCAGTGACAAATTATCTGTCATTGGAGGAGCCACTTACGAAAACTTCTTTTCTTACCCCAAAGGGCACGATTTGGCACAGCCCAGTTTCAACTTTTTTAACCCAAGTGGGGTTTTTGTGGGCACAGTACAAACCAATCGCCCTCAAGGACTCTCGGTGCAAATCGACAGCTTGAGTTATTCCAATATTGGGGGTTTTATTCAAGCCGAATACTCTCCTTTGTCAAACTTACTCTTTACGATTGGAGGACGCTATGATTTCAATACGCGTTATGACCCCGTGATCAACCCTCGCTTTGGGGTAGTATGGCAACCCAACAACAAAACCACGGTCAAGGCCATGCACGGTTGGGCGTATTTGGCCCCGTCGCCTTTGCAGGCTTATGAACAATTTGGTTCTTTTTCTACCGCCGACAATGGCACTACTTTCAGCTCGAGCTTTTTCCGGTTGCCCAACCCCCAGCTACAGCCCCAAACAATCAAAAGTACCGAGTTACATTTCAAAACGTACCTGAGTGAATCACTGAGTATCTCGGCTACTGGGCATTATTCAGTGGCTGATAACCTGTTTGCTACTTCTACTGATGCCAATCGCCCCGAAGTGGCCCGTTTTAATGGGCAATATTTGGGATGGCCAGTAAGCACCATTGAGGTAAGGGTAAACGAAGGACAACAAATCATCTATGGTGGAACTTTGCAACTGGATTATTTCAAGGATTTTGGCCTACTCTTCCGAGGCGACCCCATTTCTGGTCAGATTCGTGCTTACTTGGCCCTGTCTTACATTGATGGTCGGGTAGATGAAGATGCTGGTGGCCCGGCCAATCCGATTGAAATCGCGTACATTGCGCCTATCAGTATCAAAACCGGATTTGACATGACTTTGGGAAGGACTTTTATTGGACTCAGGGCCCAGTATTACAATGAGCAACGGGTGCCCAATGTATTGGCCAACGATGTAAAGAAACGCCAAACTTTGGATGGATACACTGTGCTTAACTTAAGCTTGGGGTACCAACTTACCGCCAATTCCCGGGCTTTTCTCAAAATTGAAAACCTTACCGATATCCGCTATCGCAATATTGTGGTGGGTGCCAACCCAGAATCGGGTACAGTAGGTAGTACAGGAGAATTTGCCTTTGGTGCTCCTCAAAATCCATTGCGAGTAAGTGGTGGATTTAACTTTAAGTTTTAATATTGTTTCGCTTCGCTTATGGTTACATTGTTTTATTGCTAAATGGCTGCGCGAGGCGATGATTTATTAATTGTTTCGCTTCGCTTATTGCTCTATGCTTAAAGCTCTCCTGACGAAGGAAGAACCGACCAACGGGAGCTCAGCGAAGCTAATCTTGCGCAAAGCGACTAAAAACTATGGATCATCGACTATGGACTGAGTACTAAATAAAACTATGAACTACTGACTACGAACTACCAACTAAAGAAAACTGTGGACTAAATTAATACTAAACAACCAAAAATGAACATAAAAGAATCGGATTGGAAAATCTACAAAAAAATCAAGGAAAAAGCAGTAGATAAGTTTTGCCAACAAGCACTGGAAGACTTTCAGAAGATAATAAGTA
>CALDJV010000327.1 GCA_937899305.1 uncultured Cytophagaceae bacterium | reverse complement strand
CAACATGGTCCAATTAACACAAGATTATTGAAATTACTCAAATTGAAAAAAAAGAGTTTCAATACCAACATGGTCCAATTAACACCCGTGAAAATAGTCAAAAAAAACTGGGAACATGGCATCTAAATAGAGTTTTTACCTTGCCGAGATGCCGCAAAAAGTCGTCGGTCTTCATTAGTGCATTTTCCCCTAGAGACCGACGACTTTTTAACTCATTGATTATCAGTGAAATACGATTTTTATTCGTTTTTATCCATCGGTTTTTCTGCTTTCAAGCGAGGGCCGACGACTTTAAAATCGCAAGTATTTGATTATCAGTGTTTTATTTTTTATCCGCAAAATACCTTCGCTAGCGCACGCGTCCGCGTGTGACTGCACGGAAATGTAATGAAACCTACTCAGATTCATTCACTGCGTTCAGAATGACAAGAAAGGAACGAATGTGTGAGAAAATGAAGTACTTGTAAAGCAAGATCGTTAACCAAGTAAGGTGATACTTTCTCAAAATGGGATCAAGACCTCTCCATCATTTCTATAAATTGATAGGCCTCTCGAATGTCAATCACCAAATTGATCCCGGCCGCAATCTTGATGTCAATCCCACCAGTAAGCACCCCAATGATACGCCCCGTATCGAGCCGGAAAACTGGACCACCCGAATAGCCGTGGGTGGCCGATACATCGGTTTGCAATAGATTGATTTCATCTCTTTTTCGAAAACTACTAATCACCCCTTTGCTGTAGCTCGCCCTGGTACCAAGCTGTACTCCCAGCGGATACCCCAACAAGCCAATTTCGTGACCAATCACCGGGGCTTCCTCTTTGGTAGACATGGGCAAATAAGGCAGTTTTTTGTCGTCCTGCTCTTGGAGGGCCTCCACTTCGTCCGGCTCAATTTTAATCAACGCCAAATCGCTCCGTTTGTCCGAAAAAATGACCTTGGCTTCGATATTTTGTTCGGTATCTTCAAAACGAAAGGTCACTTTTTTAGAATTTTCTACCACATGGTGGCAAGTCAAGATGTGCCCTTCGGGACTGATGACAAACCCCGAACCACTGCCGTCCTGGCCAGAATGTGTGGCTACATCAATAAAACCCAAACAATTCAATAAACCTTCGGGGGCTTTGAGGTCATGGGCGGCCAACGTAGGCAAAGGAATTTTGACTTTTTCTCGTTTTTTGGGCTTTACTTCGCTTGGTTTTACAAAATCTTCGGGAGGCACCGGAATGTCTTCGGCTTTGATGGTCAAAATTTCCTCGTGGGACAAATGATCCATTTCTGGCAAAATGCGTTGCTCGTGTAAACTCAACGCTTGGGCGTACAAGTTACGAGCCTCTCGACCATTGCCAAAGTTTCGCCCTTGTTTGGTGGCCCGCAGGTATTCCAAATAATCCTTTACTTTGGCTTCAGCTTCCAGGTCTACCCGGTACTTTTTGTCTTGGGCTATTTTCTGGAAAATAAGCCATAGATCGTCCACCACGTAGTCCTCAAATTGCAAATAATTGGTAAAGCGAGATTGCAAACCAGGATTACTCTCAATGAACTGCTTCATTTCTTCGGGGTAGCCCGCCGCAATCACTACCAAACGGTCCCGGTGGTTTTCCATCATAGCCAATAAAGTATTCACCGCTTCTTGTCCATAATCGGTGGTGTCTCCTCCACCCGAAGAGCGGGTAAGGGTGTAGGCTTCATCGATAAATAGGACGCCATCGAGGGCTTTTTCAATGACTTCTCTGGTTTTAATGGCGGTTTGCCCTACATAACCCGCCACCAAATCGGCTCGTTGAACCTCCACGACGTGGCCTTTTTTGACCACCCCCAATGCCTTGAAAGTATTGCCAATGATGCGGGCCACGGTGGTTTTCCCGGTACCCGGATTTCCGGTAAACACCAAGTGCAAACTGATTTGGTCGCCTTTGTCAATGATGGCTTTTTGAATCAATTTTTGGTTATACCGAATGCGATTGACAATGCTTTGCACCAGCTCTTTGACCGATTTCAGCCCAATCATTCCCCGTAATTCGGCCATGGCTTCATCGATTTTTGCTTCAGTTTGCCCCAGCTCGGCCATGTCTTCATAGGCTTTGGGGATGTCTTCTATTTGGATGGCATCCTGGGTAAAGTCCAGCCCGTTCATTTCGCAACGGATAATGTGGTTTTCGATCAGCCCCTGCAGCAACTTTTCGGCTTCGCTGGCATTGCCAAACTTTTCGTCCCGCCGTTCATAAATATTAATAAAAATGTTGGTCAGGGTTTTTTGTAGCTCATCGGCAATTTTTACCCCCATTTGGCGGGCCTTGAGATCAAAAATTTGCTTGAGTTCTTCTGGGCGGTAATCCTCAAAATCTACCTTGACCCCAACTCGACGTTGCAAACCAGGATTGGATTCCAAAAACTCCTCGATTTCTTTGGGATACCCCGCCATAATCACACAAAGACGGTCTTTTTCGTCTTCCATAAACTTCATGAGCGTATCGATGGCTTCCTGACCAAAAGTATCGTTTTCATGCTGTTTGAGGTTGTACACTTCATCAATAAAAAGCACCCCATCCATCGCTTCCTGGCATACCCGGTCGGTTTTAGGCGCGGTTTGTCCCACATACTCAGCTACCAGTCCCTTGCGTTCGGTTTCTACCAAATGTCCTCTTTCCAGCACCCCCGCATCTCGGTAGATTTCGGCAATCAAACGAGCCACCGTGGTTTTTCCAGTACCTGGATTTCCCTGCAACACCAAGTGCAATCGTCGGTTTTTGGCCAACTGAGGGTTTTTTCGGGTGGCTTTGATCAGGGCAATGTGTTTTTTTACCTGCTCTTTTACATTCTCCAGGCCAATGAGCTCTTCCAAACGTTCTGAACCTGGGCGTTCATCTACATTTTTGCCTTGAGCAATTAATTCGTGTTTTACCTGCTCGTAGCTCAGCGCGTTGAGTTTTCTAAAATTGATCGCCCAGTGTTTCAAAGGCTTGTTTTCTCCTTCAATCCAGCGCAGCATTTTGTCCAATCCGGCCCAGTGTACGTCCAAATTGTTTTTGAGCCGAACCCTTTGTAACAAACGGGCCAATTCATCTTTCATTGGGTTGCTGAGGTACAGCATGCTGTGTAATCCGGTATTGTTTTGGGCATTCGACACCAGATTGCGCATCGTAGGGTAGTTGCGTGTACTTTCATACAATTGCTCTTCGGTAGCACTCTGAAAAATCAAAAAGCATTTGTTCCCTAAACTAGAGGGCAAGTTTACCCAGTGGGTCAAATAATTAAAGAGCTGATTTCCGGCAATGCTGGACAAAGCCGTTTTCTCGAATTGATTGAAAATCAGCGCAGTTTTGATCTCTTTTTCTTTGATGAGTGCATCTAGAGTTTGTACCGCCAGGGTATCGGCAGTAATGGGCAATTGGTAGTATCCATCGGGCGATTGTTGACTCAACGGGGGAGGGGCAGGTTGTTGACGGGCTTGCTGTCGGCGACGAAACACGCTTCTACGACCCAATGGTCGATTATTGGTGCCCGATGTGTGCGTAGCAGCGGCCTCCTCTACAGGAGTAGCTTGTTGGTGGCCATTGTCCGACGATGCATTGCGGCCCTCGGGGCGACACAGCTCAAAAGAGCGTTGGTCGTAGCAAAACAAACGACGGGCAATGTCAAAATACACAATGCGTTCAAAGCCTTGTTGCTTGAGGTATTTCCAAAAAATTTGATCTACATCACAAAGGGTTAAGTCTTCATCAATAAACTCTTCGGCGAGTACCTGCCCATAAACAATGACAAAAGTACCAGTTTGGTCAAGGCGTAGTTTAGAGGTAATTCGTTTGATGGACATCTAAGGTCTTGGTTTTTTACGTTGAGAAACTAAGGTGTGTAAACGAGGCATCGAGTATATGCAGCACAAATTAAAACAATCATACCCAATGCCCAAATTCTAACCCCTGGTTTCTTTGGCACTTTGTCCATTCAACATTTCAGCCTTTTCTAGTACATTTTTAGGGATGCCTTCCCCTTTTTCTTTCAGAATTTCATCAATGTCATACAACTCTTTCAAAGGCGCATCCTCGCATACCGTTTGTCCTACCTGCAACCCAGCCTCGGCCAGCGCTTGGCGAATGCCTTCAAATCGTTCGGCGGTAACTTGATCACTGAGTACGTTTTTGTCAAAGGTATTGACCGAAACCGTGTTGGTGTTGGTGGCATCATCGGGCACAATGGCCGCCACTACTTCGGTTCCGGCTCGGTTGATTACTTTGATCAAATAAGTATTGCGTTCGTCGGCTTGTTCGTATCCTCCTTCTTCCAGGGTGAAACCTTCTTTTTCCAACGTTTCTACGATTACATCACCAATCTCGGCTCGAGCTTGCGACGAAATCACCCGCTCTACCGACTCCCTAAGCAAATCCCTCTGTTGTTTTTGGAGGGTTTCTACCTCAGCCAAAATCTCTTTGATGCGTTCTAGGCTAATGGTTTTGCGGTTGTCCTCCAGTTCTTTTTTCAAAGCTTCAACTTGAGCTTCCAACGCCTGATAGGCTCCCCGAGTCCAGAAATCCACTTCTTTTTCGGCCACCTCATCTTCGTCTACCTTGAGGGTAATGTTTCGGTTTTGGGCAATGGATTCAAACAAAGCCCGCATGGCCTCCAAAGTATTGTCTAGCCATAAATTGAATTCGGCTTCTTTCTCGAGTACTTCTTCTCGCAAATCTACCAGGTCAAAGTAGGCCTGTTGTCCGGTGGCGATGGCGGTTTGAGGAGCGTTTTCGATATGGGCTTTGGCAGCTTCTACCTGGCGACGTACCTTTTCGAGTTGCCCAGGAGCAAACTTTTCGTGAGGCAAATTGGCTTCGGTATGGCCAATGAGTTTTTCCAAATCTTCGATCAAGTGTTGCGCACTTTGTTGATTGGCCGCTTCGCGTTGTAAAATATGGGCAACTTGATTTTTTACTTGGTTGATTTGCTCACGGTTTTGGGTCACCAATCGGGTGTATTCATCCCGTTGTTTTTTGAGCTCTTCTTCGGTACGTTCTCTTAGGTTATTGATTTCTCCCTGGAGGGCCACTTCTTGCAGTTGCAATGCTTGTAACTGTTCTTGTTGCTCCAGATACGCTTCTTCCATTTGATGCAGTCCGCTATTGAGGTTTTCCAGTAGCTCCCGATGGGCATTGTTGCGTGTTTGCCTTTCTTGCTCGTATTCGTCTTGCTCTCGACGACGATGCCAACGGGCATTGCGTAAAGATGCGTGCCAGCGTTCTTCTTCCATTGCACGTTCTTCCATTTCTTGTATGTGCCACATCAAATCGTCTTGCATCATAAAGATGGGTGCTCTCTTTTCTCCACTCATAATCTATTGGTTTTTGATCATTGGTTTGATATTCTAAGATAACGGTTTTTTTGGATTTTAGGACGTGCGAAATCAAAATATTGTTGTTACAAAAAAGCCCAACTCGAGCGAGTTGGGCCAACAAAAATGAGATGATTGATATCTTATTTGAGAAGGACAATTGTTGCATTGTTCCGCTTCGCTCATTGTTAAATGGTTGCGCGAAGTAACGCAAAACTGTGAACCGTTGACTATGGATCATCGACTGTGGACTAAAAGCTAATTGTATCGCTTTGCGCCACTATGGACCATCGACTGTGGGCTATGGACTAAAGAAAACTACCAACTCCGAACCATCAACACGTTATTACTTACTTTGCTTTTCCGCTAATCAAGCGAGACAAGGCCGAAGAAGCAGAACGCAGACTACTTGATTTTTCTACCAATAAATCATTGGCTTCTTCCGCGCTGGCTACTCCGTTCGAGAGTATGCCATTTACCTCTACAATAATGTTATTGGCCTCTTCCATAATTTGTTCAGCTTGTTGCTTTTGCTTGGCACTGAGGGTCATCTGTTGTACCTTTTTTTGTTTGTCTTGTACCTCAACCAATTCCTTCTTTAAGGTAGGGAGGCTCTCGATAAATGGGGCTTCTAAAATGACATTGGCTTCCGAAAGCAGGCTTGCTTTTTCTTTGGAATTAGAAATTTTATTGGCTTGATTGATTTTATCCTGGGCTTTTTTTAATTCAAGCATGATAATATTCTTAAAAGAAGGAAACTCTTTGGCCAAGGCCTGCATTTTTTTCTGATTTCCTTCAATAGAAATTTTTTCCGTTTTGACGTCTCCACTGCCACAAGCCGATAATATAAGGAGTGCCATCATTGCAAAATACACCTTTGTTTTCATAAGTACACTTAAAGTATTAAACAGTTCTATTTTTTTATAATTCTTCAAAATAAGCACATTAGAATTTAATTCGCAAAATCATTTGACAATCACCCAATAGTTTCTTTCCTTTGCAGGCCGTTTTTTCCACCCTCACATTTTACCTCTATTCTCATGGCTCAGACGAAAGATTTGGGGAATGCCCCCATTCGCAGGCTATTTTTTGCCTACTATTTCCCTGCGGTAGTTTCTATGTTGTCGGTGACAATACACCAAGTAGTAGATGGAATGATTCTAGGCGCTATGGTAGGCAAAGAAGGGGTAGGAGTTATTGGTTTGTTTTTTCCTGTACTCATTGTATTCATTGCCATAGAGCTCATGCTGATGATCGGAGGAGGTATTCTTTTTTCTCAGTACGTTGGGGCAAAAAAAGTGGCCAAGGCACAGCAAGTATTTCAGTTTACAACGGCCATTACCGTTGTGATTGGAGTAACCATTGCGCTGTTTTCTCCTTGGCTGACCCCTTTGATTTCTAAACTACTGGCGGGAGGAGAACAAACCAACATTTACCAGTACACCTACGACTATGCTTTTTGGTCATTGCTTTGGGTGCCGATCTATCTATTGAGGATTCTCTGGGGAGGCTTTACCAACAACGACCAAGCTCCCAAAATAAATCGGAATGCCACTGTGATTGGTGCGGTTGTGAATATTATTCTTGATTTTTGGTTTGTAATGGGACTTGAATGGGGAGTAGCGGGAGCCTCCATTGCCACGGGCATTGCCTTGGTATTTTCGTTGGGATACATCAGTTTCTATATCTATCAGTCCAAAAACAACCTCACCTTCAAGGAGTTTCGTTTTTCGTTTAAATTACCTGACTGGAAACGCGTGTTTGAGCTGGGTTTTCCAACTTTTGCTTCCGAATTGGCCTTTGCCATTGGTTACATACTCATTACCCAATACATGATCAATTTTGGCGACCAAGCGGTGGCTGCTTTTGGAATTATCAATTACCTGAGCTTTATATTTTTCCGGTTTTTTGCGGGAGTAACCCTCGCCCTTCAGCCGCTCATCGCCTTCAATATGGGAGCGGGTAAGCCTCAGCGAGTGCTGACATTACTCCGTTTTGGGCTTGGATTTAGCTTGGTGTTGGGGCTATTGGCCATTGTTTCGGGTCATGTAGCTGGGCATTACCTTTTAATGATGTTCTCTAAAGACGTCGAGCAAGCTTTTTATGCCATTGCTGACCCTGGTATTCAATTGTACTTTTATCTTTTTTTGACAGTAGGTATCAACAATGTACTCTCGTTATACCTCCAATCAATCCGAAAAGCAACATTGACTTCTGGGATGAATATTGTCCGAGGATTGATATTGGTATTACTTTTTCTATGGCTGTTTTCAGATATTTTGAGTTGGTCCATCGAAGCCATTTGGTTGGTAAAACCCTTGGCCGAATTGCTGACTTTTGTGGCCGTAGGCGGCTATACTTTAGTTTTAAAGCAACAGTTTTATAGTACCGAAGTCATTACAAAAAACACCAAAGTCTGAGGCTTGACCTTGGTGTTTGGTAAAATGTCCAGGAGTATGAAAATGTGTTTTAGGGTGGATAGGAAAAGAATGACTAGAAATCGTGACGCTCTCGATTGACCGAAAAATTAAACACATCGGGACGGTAGTAATGCCCTGATGTATCCAAGGTCATTTTTTCATAATACATCTCTTCCAGGTTGATTTCGGCAGTAATGATGTCTTCTTTGTCAAATACTGGAGCCACAATATACCTGCCATCAGGAGCAATGATACAACTGCCTCCTTTGAGTACGTACTGTTCGGGGTTGGCGGCCAAGTTTTCGGGTAATTTGAGTTCATTGGGTAAATCCTTGGCTTTTAGCATTTGTCCAGCTGCCAATACAAAGCAACGACCCTCGAAGGCATATTGTCGACTCGCGATTTGATGCATTTCGTGGACATTGGGCCACATCGCGACGTGAATTTGTTCGGCGTCGTTGTGCAAGGCCTGTCGGTTGAGCGGCATCCAGTGTTCCCAGCAAATCAAACCACCTACTTTGCCTACTTTGGTAGCCTCGGCCTTGAGTCCTGCCGCATCTCCGTGGGCGTGTACCAGTTTTTCGGTAAAAGTAGGCACCAACTTACGATGATGGTTTACAATTTCTCCGTTGGCATCTATCAACACCAAACTATTGTAGACCGATCCTATGCCAAGCCCTTTTTCTACCCTTTCATTCATTCCCAGGCTCAAAACCATCTCATATTTTTTTGCCAAAGCCCGAATGTGCTTCATTTCTTCACCGTTAATCACCACACTGTTTTCCCGAAAACGAGCGTATAGTTTCTTGGTAGGGGGGTAGTTCCACAAGGCCGCCTCTGGAATATAATCGAACCATACCGGATAACCCGATAACCAGCCTTCGCCTACTACGACCATTTGAATGTCTTGGCGGGCTGCCTGAGCCAATAGTTCAGTCAATTTTTCTACACTCGCCTTTAGGTTTTGGTGTACCGAACTGTGTTGTATGATTCCAACTTTAATCTTATCCATAATTTTGCAATGATTGTAACGCTTATTTTAGAATGGCTCGATGATCAATCATCTTTGTAAAGCCATTGAATCATCTAAACTAGGCGATCAAAATACAAACATTTGTCTTCTAGACGACGGATGGGAGGAAGGATTGCTATTTTTTAACAACTTCTTTTCTTCTTTGTACTTGAAAAAACTCTAAAAAACTCATTTATTGCGCTTTTATTTAGATTTAATTTAAATAATATGAGCAAGAGGAGAAAGCTAAATTACCGTGGATTGCACCGTGACTTGGGCTATTTTTATTGGGATTGATCATTTCTTTTTCTATTTCGGGTATTGCCCTCAACCATCGTCGAGACTGGAACGTAAGGCGTTATACCTATCAAGAGGTACTAATGCAAGTGACATTACCCAAAGACGTTAAGAAAATAGACAAGAATTTGGTGACTGAGATTTCTAAGAATTATCACATGGAAGGTCAGTTAGATAACTTTCGTATTCGTGACAAAGAACAACAACTTGAAATCAGGTACCAGAAGGGACGGGCCAAGATTGATTTGAACACCGGCAAGGGGCAACTCAATCGGTTTAGACGACGCTTGGTCTTGGGCGAAATGGCCGATTTGCACCAACGAACCAATGCCAGTTGGATTTGGTATTCCGATATTTTTGGTTTGTCGATGTTGGTCATTGCGGTGACTGGGATGTTCATTACCCGAGGTAAAAATAGCTTCAGAAAGCGAGGATACATTTTGGCTATTGCTGGAGTCATATTTCCATTGGTGTTTTTGTTCTTATTGTTGTAAATTGAGCGTGATTTTTTGTCAAGTTTAGAATCAATTTTTGTTGATTTACGTTCTAGGAATATGAAAAAAGCACTGCTAACTTTATCATTCATCATCATTGGGCTAATTGGTGGAAAAGCCCAAACCAATGAACCTGATTTAGATGTTTTAGAACCTCCCTTTATCAACAAAACGCTTCCCAAAATTACCCGTTTTTTAGAAATTGGGGTAAGTGCCAACGCCTACCGCGGAGAACTCAACCCCACTTTTCAAAAATGGACTTCTTCTTTTCATATTGCTTATCGGATGAACTGCCATCGTTACTTGAATGGGCGTTTTGGCTTGAGTATCGGTGCCCTTACGGGAGAAGATCTCAACTATTCGTTTGCGTCGAGCGATCCGGAAGAAAATGGAGTACCCAATAATTTTTTCAAAGCAAATGTGATTACATTTCATTATGAGCTTCAGTTCAACCTGATCAAAACGCGTCGTTATATGGTGTATTTGAGTCAAGGGTTTGGCATTTATCGTTTTTCGGTACAAAATGAAGAGGGGCAAGACCTTTTAAACGTGCAAACCAGCCGAGCCAGAAACGAAAACTACAATAATTTTACCGTGATGCTTCCTTCGGGCATTGGCGCAGCGTATCGTTTGGCCAATGGGTATTCGCTAGGATTGCAGGCAAGCATTCTCAATCAGCAAAGCGATTACGTAGATAATATTTCTCAACTGAGCACCGATGATCGTAGAGACAATACCTTGATGGTGAAATTTTTCTTATTTGCTCCTATTACTAGAATTCCAATCAAAAAAGTATCACGACGACCAGTAGATTTCGACTACACCCGCAGTCGTCAATTGGGGAATTGGTAAATGAAGTGATTATAAAGCTGTCTCATAATGTACTTTAAGTAAACTCATATTTTATATATCGTACCCTATCTGACAGGTATAAATTTGCCGAAAACCCATTCTTCTTGAATAAAATTTGGTGATACTTGACTTATGAGACGGCCCTCAATCTCTATCTGATAAGAAAAAACGAAAAAATTATCTGGTGTTCCAATTATTTAGAGACAAGCCTTAAGGAAATAGTATTGGACTGCTGATTGATGAAACAGTCTCCGTTTTCTAATCAAGGCTGGAAAAGATTTATAATCTAATTGAGAATAAGGCTTTTACCTTTCCCTGGTTGGCTTTCGGTGGAATGGCTAATGTAGATAATGTCATCCTCATTGAACAAGAAAATATAAATGATCTTGGTATCAATTTCGAGCTTACCCGATAGCATTTTCACTGGATAGTTTTTACCTCGCTTGTCAATTACCTCACCATTTACTTGTTCTTGGAATGATCGATAACTGATCTTGAACTGCTTTTCACGAAGGTCAATGATGTTTTTATAATCCGTTTCGATCAAAATATCCACCGACTCGCCAATCAACTCGCCTCTTTTGTAATTGAACCGTTGATAGATGTAATTATTTACCTTGGTAATGATAAATTTTTCGTTGGTAATCAACATACCTGCATAGAGGCGATTGATTACAGTGCGATAAATCAAAAGCTCATCAGAGAGGTTATTCAGCTTTTGTTCAAATTTATGTACCCAGTACTTCGAGTTTTGTAATTCTTTGCGCAAGCGAGTCTCTCTTTCTTGAGCATCCTGAGCTTCGCTTTCCAAAATAGCCAATAGCTTTTTGTTTCTTTCCGAAGATTTAATGGCAATAATACCCGAAGCAATCCTTTGAGAAAGACGTTCAATGAACGCAACCTCGTGGTCTTTGTAAATTTTGAAAGAAACCAGCTCTATTACCCCCACCGTTGCATCGTCCGATTTTATAGGCACAATCAATACACAATTGGGGTTGGCCTGGCCCAAGCCTGAAGTAATGTGAACGTAAGATTGAGGGACATCAGTCAACAGCATAGTGTCACCTTCTCGCCAAGCAGTACCAATCAAATCTTCGCCCAAATCAACTCTTTTCTTTTGAAACTTTTGACGATTGAAAGCATAGGAAGCTTTCAATTCCATATATAGATCTTCTTCGTTGTCGTCGTTGAGCACAAACATGCCTCCTTGGCTACTGCTGGTATACTTTACCAGTTGAGCGGTGACTTCAAAAGCTTGTTCTTCTAAGTTATTGAAATGATTCCGGTAAATTTCATTGAAAATTGCAAAGCCCTCGGTTTCCCACCTTCTTTCAGCATCTTTCTTTGAGAACTCTTTCAGCTTTTTATTTTCTTCTTTGGTAATTTGAATTGTACTTTTAAGCTGAGTGTACAAGTTTTTAAAGTTGCGAGCCAAGTTACCGACTTCATCTTTAGACTGGATGCTATCCAACCTGTCTTCTTGATTTTGCAAACCACTGGCAATTGATTTGGTTACCCTGCTCAATAATTCCACTGGGGCCGAAATATTTTGAGTGAAATACCAGGCCACAATTAAGGACAAAAACAACATCACCAAAATGACAATCAAAAATACCAACGAAGCTTGCCAAATTAAGTTATTGGTTCTTTCGTTGACTGTATCATGCAAAATACCCAACTCGATTTTGATGTCATTGATGATTTTCTTGAGTTGGTTGCGTATGCCTTCATCTTCGGTAAGACCAATTTCTTTCTCAATATTGACAATTTTGGAAAAAAACCTTTCGTAACCATTGGTTGTAGCCACATAAGCCTCAATTTTTGCTATGAGTGCAGCATCTTTCTTGGTAAGAGTGTCCAAACTTCTCCGAAGTGCTTGTTTTACGTCCGCATTGTAGCGATACAACTTATTGGCGTAGGTCAGGTCTTTGCGGATCAAAAAATCCTTCTCATAACGACGCAGCTTGTTGATGTCAAATTGGCGGGCGGAATCGGCTACCTCAAGCTTGTGGGCTTCATCTCTCATTTTCTTAATGAGGCCATAGTCCTTGAAACCCCGATATTGTATTTTTAACGAAAGAGAGTTGAACAATCCGTTGTAGTTGGTGTGGGCTTGTCGTATTTTTTGTAAACTTTCACCAATTTTCAACTGATTTAGCAAAGGTTCCTTTTCAATTTTACTAATCAGTTTCTTGATTTTGAGTGCATTCTTGTTGTATCCAGAAAGATTTTTGCTTTTTCCTTTTTGCTTGTAGAATGGGGTAGATTGGGCATCGATCAAAAGGAAGTTTTTCTGATAATTTTGGACAGTAAGGCTCAGGTTGAGCAAATCTTTGATCTGAGTTTTCAAAGATTGGTACTCATTACTTTTCCCCATGTAGTATTGTGATATAATCACAATTACTCCGGTAAAAACGATGAGGGTTGCAAATGCCAGCAATATTTTATGTCGTATTTTCTTTAATTGGAAACGCATGGCCTTTTTGCTTTTGGTGTATTAACTGACCCAAAACGTCAGTTTCTTATTTCTTAACAGGTGGCGTTGAATTTTAGTTTATGTCAATACTTATCTAATAGAAAAACTATGCCAAAATTGATACTTTTTTACTCAATTTTGTAATGAAGTACCCATTAGATAAGTTTTTTACTCAAATATACTGCTTTTTTGCATACTTGTGCGTTGTTTTTTTAGTAAATTTCAGGTGGTTCTAAAATATTAAATTTAATCCCATACCACCAAGCTGTTTAGTAGTATGATCCAACTCATCATTGGATTTATTTTAACGGGTTGGATTCTTTTTATATTGTGTAGATCAACGTTTTTTGCCTACTGTGATAATGTCAAAGAAACCACCACTGCCTTTTTCGCCCATAGATACGGGCAATATGCCATTCCACTTCTCGATGGCTTTTAATTGAATGATTTCACCATTGACCGATTGACGCAATAATTCTTGAGCTTTGGCCTGAGCCTTGGCCAATTCGAGTTGGGCTTCTGCTTCTCCTTTTGCTTTTTCTCTGGCTTGTTCTGCTTCAGTTTTAATCCGACTAAGGTCATTTTTAGCGGTGAGTGCACGCTGTTCTGCGATTTGTTTCTTCTCGATGGCTTCATTGAATTTGGGTGAAAACTTGAAATCCACAATAGAAAAATCAGTTACAATGATATTGTTTTTAGCCAATCGTTTTTTGATGTAATTGTACACATCTTCCTTTACTTTGGGGCGTGATGTAATCAATTGTTCAGCATTATAGCGAGCCGTTGCCGACTTGATGGATTCTTGAATGGTGGGTTGAATGATGGTACGCTGATAATCCATACCCAATTTTTGATAAATCACATTGGCTTTTTCCTTAGACAAATAAAAGTTGAGGGCTACTTTAGAAGTAACGGTCTGGAGGTCTTTCGAAGAAGCCGTCGCATCCGCTTCAATTTTTTGCACACGCACGTTTAACTGTACGACCTTGGTACGAAATGGCATCACCGAATGAATACCTTCGCCCAAAATTTCGCTTTGTACATTTCCAAAATGGGTAATGACTCCTACATGACCCGCCGGCACTGTTTTTACTACCGAAAAGGCACTAAGGGATAAGAAAATAATTACTTTCCCATTTCAGAACTTTGGCACAGTCTT
>CALDJV010000326.1 GCA_937899305.1 uncultured Cytophagaceae bacterium | reverse complement strand
ACTGTGCCAAAGTTCTGAAATGGGAAAGTAATTATTTTCTTATCCCTTAGAGGAATTGGATTTGTCAGATAATGAATTGGAAAGTTTGCCCGAATCTTTGATCCAGGCACCCAAATTGAAAAAGTTAGTCATTGACTATAATCCAGTGGCAGAACAAAAATCGGTTTGGGAACAAAAAATGCCTCACGTAAAATTTAGTTATTGGTAAAAACACGCTCTATGGACCCTAAAGTAAAAAATGTTTCGTATCACGCACTGAAAACTGACCTCAAGCAAAAAACAACTGGCAATCAAGTAGAGGCAGTGGGCACATTGCTGAAACAGTATCCCGAAATCGTAGATGCACGCTACAAAGAAGGGCTCACTTGTTTGATGATGGCAGCAAGTCAGGGAAATTTGGCTCTAGTAAAGTTGTTTTTAGAAAAAAAAGCCCATCTAGATGCCGAAGATCAATACAAGAATACCGCCTTGCTTCACGCCATCAAGGCAAAGCGAGTCGAATTGGCTATGCATCTGCTAGAACAGGGAGCGGACCCTCATCAGCAATGTCATAATTCGTACAACCCAATGTATTTGGCTTATGAAAACTTTGAAAGACACGATTTTTGGCCATTTATGGAGGCGTTGATCAAGCACGGCATAGACCTAAACCAAGTGCATAGTCATGGTCAAACCTTGCTAATGGCGGCAAGTGATTTTCAGGCCGATGTAGAACTTCTGCGTTTTTTGCTGGATCGTGGGGCCAATCCCAATTTGGCAGACCATGATGCCAACACCGTCTTGATCAATGCTTGTAAAAGAAATCACCTTCAAATCATTGAAGTCTTGCTCCAACGAGGAGCCAATATCAACCAATGCGCTTGTTATTATTTAAGGCCGGGGTACTCTACCCACGGTGACGAAGATGAGGGTTTCAATGCCCTCATGCGTGCGGTACACGCCAATAACGAACTCATTGTGCGTTTACTCATTGCCCGTGGAGCAGATGTCAATGCCCCATCCATCAATACTACTCGAGGTACTTTCGATGGAGTCACCTTTGGTAAAACTGCGCTACAAATCGCTTTGACCAAGGAGCATTACTCCATTGCTCAATTATTGTTAGATGCCGGAGCCGATCCAAGTCTGAAGGATCACGATGGTAAAAGCGCCCAAGATGATTTGCAAAATGGTCAAATTGTAAAAGATGGTGAATCCGCGTCAGCCTCTAACTTGAATCATTCGTTGATGCAAGAAATGGCCGCAGAAAATACGCCCATCGAGGCCCAGGAATGGGCTCAAATGCTGGCAGCACACCAGGTTTTTCTCGAAAATAAGACTAAGGGAGGTAGTTGGCAAGTCTTGGACGCATCTGGGCTATCACTGGGGGTATTTCAAGGAGCAAGTTCAGAAAACGGAACCCAATTAGCCCCTCAGTTTGCCAATTTGACAGGGGTTAACCTCAAAAACCAGCAATTGAGTTACGCCAATTTATTGGCTTGTTGGGGGAAAAGCATCGATTTTAGAGGCTCTACTTTGGCGAGTACTTTATTGGCGGATGCCTACCTGCCCAATGCCAATTTTGAGGGTGCTGTACTTACCGAGGCTGATTTTTCTCGCTCTGATCTGACCAATGCAAATTTTAGAAATGCCTTGATCAAGGGCACCGACTTTGAGCATTGTAACCTCACTGGGGCCGATTTTACAGGTGCGCAAATAATGGGAGCTACATTCAATGGCGCCCAAATTGATCAAATCAAGGGGATTTGGTAAGTCGATTGATCTTTATCCTAATAAAAATAGAATCAAGATGAATAAACACTGATCAACCACTTTAGAGAGAGAAAAAGAGAAAATAGTAAGTTGATCAGTGTTCAATGTTTTTAAATAAGTCATCTTAAGATTTGGAAAGTTTCATACCTCCGCCTTTACCTGAACCCGACATACTGAAAATGTTGGTTTCATCGTAGCTAAATGTCAGGTTGTTCTTTTCACGGTAGTTTTTGAAAGCGGTATCGATCAAGTCGTTTACCAATTGGTTGAAGTTTTTATCGGTGGCTTCCCACAAATAAAAGGACAAAGAGCCCGGAATGGTATTGATCTCGTTGACATAGATATCATTCGTGGCTTGGTCTAACAAGAAGTCAATTCGAGATACCCCCGCACAACCCAACGTTTGGAAAGTATCTATGGCCAATTGCTTGATTTTGTCCGACATCTCGGCCGGAATTTCGGCAGGTAGCTTTCTTTTGGTACTGGTCATTCCTTTGCTTCCCCCTTTGCTCACGTATTTGTCTTGGTAGCTCAATATTTCCCCACTCATCAACGGTTCCTCACAAGTAGATGCAATGGCACTTTCATAATTTCCCAATACCGAACAGTTGATTTCTTTGAGGTCTACAATGGTACGTTCTACCAATAATTTATGGGCAAAACTACTGGCATAGTCAACGGCTTCTTCCAGCTCTTCCCGGTTGTTGGCTTTTTTGATGCCCACACTGGAACCCAAGTTGGCGGGTTTTACAATGACTGGATAACCTAGTTTTGCCTCTACCTTTTGGATATGTTTGTCGGTATCTTGCTGCCAGTTTTTGCTATAAAACCAAACATAATCTACCACCGGAATGGCGGATTCCTTCAACACCATTTTCATCATGATCTTATCCATCCCTACTGCCGAAGACAACACGTTGCAACCCACATAAGGAATGCCCATCAACTCAAAAAGGCCTTGGATCGCTCCATCTTCACCAAATGAGCCATGCAATACCGGAAAAGCAATGTCTATTTTGCCTTTGAGTGGTTTCTTAAACAAACCTTTAGCATTGCTTTCTACAAAAGTATACTCCTCAAAGTTGGGAGACATCACGATTTTGGTGCTGTCTTTCAACAATGTTTCCAAATTACGGTAGTTGTCTACCTCCAGTAACAAATCCCCGGTATACCAATGACCGCTTTTGCTAATGTATATTGGGGTTACCTCGTAACGATTCCGATCAATTGCTTGGATCGTTTGTAATGCAGAAATCACCGATATTTCGTGCTCTACCGAGCGTCCGCCAAAAAAAACACCAATATTTGCTTTCATATCTTATATATAGTTTCCCAATAACAATGTAGCCATTGAATCATTGAAATTGGACAAACGGGTCACTAACCATTGATTAAGTCCGCAAAATTAAAAACTTTTGGCAGACTACCAGTAGTCAAGCAAGTCTTTAGAAAGTAGTAAAAGCAAACATCAGGATATTGGCCCCCATGCGAAGGGCTTTTTCTCTCAATTCGGGAGGATCATTGTGAATCGCGGGGTCTTCCCAACCGTCTCCCAAATCACACTCAAAAGTATAAAAACACACCAGGCGTCCTTCGTAAATAATGCCCAAGCCTTGGGCTGGTTTGCCGTCGTGCTCGTGGATTTTGGGTAAGCCACTGGGAAACTTATATTTTTGGTTGTAAATCGGGTGATTGAAAGGCAACTCGACAAAGTTCAATTCTGGGAAAACCTTTTTCATTTCGGAACGCACAAATTTATCCAGGCCGTAGTTGTCATCGATGTGCAAAAAGCCTCCTGAAATCAAGTATTTTCTCAGGTTTTCGGCCTCACTACTACTAAACAGTACATTTCCGTGACCAGTCATATGCAAAAAAGGATACGCAAAAATCTCGGGGCTTCCTACCTCTACCACATCGTCTTCATAGGCAATGTTCATATTGAGATTGCGATTGCAATACTTGATTAGGTTAGGCAAGGCAGTTTTGTTGGAGTACCAGTCCCCTCCCCCATTGTACTTAAGTTTGGCTATTTTATAGGTCGGTTTTTGGGCCATAGCCCAGCCAAAAGTCAGGCTTAGTAAGCAAGCCAACATCCAGGTTTTGTTCATAGTTATTTGTTATGCTTCATTAATAATATTCAAAATATGGCAAGCCGCAATGCCGGCAGTTTCGGTACGCAACCGACTATGCCCCAAGCTTACCGCTTTAAACCCCGCCTCGACAGCCAAGGTTACTTCTTGCGGAGTAAAATCTCCTTCAGGTCCAATTAGAACGCAATATTTTTGATTTTTGTAGGCCTCATTCTTCAAAAAAAGTCGTTTTCCCTCATTCAAATGCGCAATAAAAAGTTGATCTTGTGCCTGCCACAACGATTGATTTTTATCAAGAAACTCCCGAAAACGCAACATCTCATGAATTTGAGGAAGGTAAAACTTGAGTGATTGTTTCATCGCACTGAGGGCAATCCGCTCGATGCGAGGAAGTTTTACTTGTTTGCGCTCTGAACGATCTCCCTGAATAAAGCTGATCTCTTGTACACCAAACTCTACTGCTTTCTCTACAAACCATTCTATTCGATCAATGTTTTTGGTGGGTGCAATGGCCAAGTGAATATGATGCGCAGGTGCCGCTACTTGGTAGAGGTTTTTCTGAATACTGAGCAGACATTTTTTGGGGTTGGCCTCCTCGATACGAGCTTCGTACAAATTGCCATCACCATCGGTAAAATTTACCCCATCTCCTTTTTTCAAACGTAACACTTTGACACAATGCCGGGACTCTTCTTCTGAGAGTACGGCTTGTTGATTGGCAATGACATTGCTGTAAAATAATTGTGAAAGTTTAGACATTTATTTCTGCTGCGCTATAAAATTATTCAACTCACTTTGGACAACTCACAAGCTAAAAAATCAATGCTGATTGCTTCAAAACAGTTTTTTAACCAAAATAAAAGCTTGAGTGTTACCCCAAACATCTTCGCTCATGATGAGTCCATTTTGCAATCTACAAAACAAAATAGTATTTTACATATTCTTTAATTGTTATACAATTGTTAGAATTGATCCTACTTAAGGAGACAGGAAAATTTGTCATATTTTTGAGAAATGGTCAAGAATTTGACGCAAAAGTCAGTAATTAAAAAACAATATTTTACTATGAGCTATATATTACAAGGAATGGGCATTGGGGTAGGCATCGTGCTGGGTATTGCATTGGTAGCAATCGTGATCGCCTTGCTCGTTCGTTTATTAAGACGAGGGGCAAGCACCCAATCTTTCACTCCTGAACTATTTGAAGCCTATCGGGAAGAGATATTACAGGAAGAAAAATTTGAAGAAGCCAATACGGTATCCATCATCATTGATCAGTTGTACAACAACGAATACCCCAAAAAGCTTTTAAAAGAGTATACCGTAAAAAAAGACATTGACTTTGTTATTAAATCTCAAGGAGAAAGCGGTGAGGTGATTTCATTCAAAGAAAAACTAAAAATTGTAAAGAAGGGGTTTTAAGGTTGTATTGTTCTATTGTTCCGCTTCGCTCATTGTTAAATGGCTAAATGGTTGCGCGAGGCGATAAATAATTCTATTGCTCCGCCTACGGCTCATTGTTGTATGGTTAAATGGCTACGCGAGGCGATGATTAGATTCTAGTTCCTTCGGCTTCGCTCAGGACTAAAGGTTTCGCAAATATGATAATAACTAAACTGAGCCTTGGCAAGCTCAGCAAAGCTAATTGTATCGCTTTGCGCTACTGTGGACTATGGACTTTAGAACAAAAAACTACTGACTACGAACTACTAACTAAAAAAACTATAAACTAAATAAAACTACCAACTACGGACTACCGACTAAGATTATGCCAACCCAGGATCGTTTCCTTCACAATAGAGTGCTCACCATATGCATCATCGTGATGTTATGGATTGGAGCTGCACTCAAAATACTGCTGTTGTTGTTCACAGTAGGTGTCTTCATTGCGGCAGTCATCCCTAGCGAACAAGAAGCTAATCCATTTGCCGAATCGCCTGTTACTCAAACTACCAGTCAAGTCAAAGCCACCCTGACAGATCATATATTACAATGGTGGTATCCGGTTATTCTTGTGCTACTCCTTATCTGGATTTACCGGGCTTATCGTAATTTAAAAACCGTGCAAGTGCCCACTAAATATGCTCCTGGTTGGGCTCCCGCTTCTTTTTTTATCCCAGTATTCAACCTGTGGATGCCTTACCAAATTATGCAAGATATTTTTAATTATACCCAACGCATTGCACTGGCTCCTCAGCAAACCGAATACCTTCCTAAAAGAAGTACCCTCGTATCGATTTGGTGGATTACCTCAGTACTTTTTTTTGGGGCTTTGTTTATTATCTATGGATTACCCTGGATATTTAATTTTGAATATAAATTAGGCTTTGAAAATATTTTAATTATCCCAGTCATCGTAGAAAATCTATACCTGCTTGCCATTGTGATACAATGTTCTCTTGCTACTTTTTTGGTCCAGCACCTCCGCCGTGAACGCGCCGCCACTCGACGTATCAAAGCCTTGAGAAGCCAACAAACTCCTTGATATTTCGGTAGCTATTCCTATTTCTTACAGCGAAGTTTTCCTATTTGTAAAAGTCCCTTATAGTATTTACTTTTAGGTGTTTACCAAGGCAAAACCTGTCCAAAACTTAATAGTTGACCATACCAGTGAACCCAATGAAGCCTCAAGACACCGACACGGATCATCAAACCGATTTGGCTACTACTGAAAATGAAATTCGCAAACATATTTTGCTTGTTAGGAATTTACTCAACAAAATGGTGGTAGAAATTCTCAAAAGATCTGATGATCACGACCGATCCAAGCTATCTCCACCAGAAATAGGCTACTCTATGCAGTATACCCAAAAACTAAAAAATGCCCAATATGGTTCTCCCGAATACCTTGCTATACAAAAAGAAATGAAGGAGGCATTGGAACACCATTATGCCCTGAACCGACATCATCCTGAGCATTTCGAACGGGGAATACAAGACATGAATCTCATTGATATTTTGGAGATGTTTTGTGATTGGGCCATTGCTTCGGCTCAACACCCTACCAGTGATATACACCAAAGTATTAAGATGAATCAGCTGCGTTTTGGATTTTCGGATGATCTCAAAGAAATTTTCAAAAACTCAGTAAAGCTATTGGAATAGAACACGTTACATCGTGCAAATGCACGTTATTTTTTCTTTACAAAACCAGCTTGATACCATAGGTTTTTAAGAAATAATCTTTTAAGCCAAAAGGATTATCTCTATATTAACGACTCAAAACTTGTGTATTGCGAAAAATCCATTATGATATGAAGAAAACTGTAACCGCAGTATTAGATGTAGGTATTATCCAAAAAAGATTAATCTTATTTGATGATAATTTTGAGGTGGTCGACATTACTACCGACAAACTGGCAAAGACTAAGGATGACGATGGCTTCGAGGGAGATGATATTCATTTGGTCAATCAATGGGCACTAGATACTTGGAATAAATTGGTAAATAATGACCAATACCACATCAAAGCGTTAAACTTCTCTACTTATGGAGCGACCCTGATGCATATCGATGACGAAGGCAATGCACTGACGCCACTTTACAACTATTTGAAACCGCTGGATCAAGCTCTTGAACAACAGTTTTATGGCCGTTATGGCGAAAAGGTACAATTTGCTCTGGAAACGTGTTCTCCTCCCTTGGGCATGCTCAACTCTGGCTTACAACTGTATTGGCTAAAATATCAAAAACCAGACGTGTACAAGAAAGTCAAACATAGTTTGCATTTTCCTCAATATCTCGCTTATCTTTTTACCAAAATAGCTACTACTGAGTACACCAGTATTGGTTGTCATACCGGTATCTGGAACTTCCGTCGTCGCGATTACCATCAATGGATTAAAGATGAAGGGATCATCAACCTCATTCCTGACTTTAGCACGAGTCCGGTTGTGGCCCATTGGGAAGGCAACGGTCAGCAAATTCCGGTAGGTACTGGTCTTCATGATAGTTCATCGGCGCTTAGAACTTATTTGCATTTATTTGAAGAGAAGTTTTTGCTACTGGGAATGACAGATACTTGGTGCATCACGCTCAATCCATTTGATCACTCCCCATTGCGTCCTGAAGATGTTTCACAAGATTGTTTGCAATATCTTACCGTACAAGGTCGGCGGGTAAAAGCTTCTCGTTTTTTCATTGGAAATGAACACGGATACCAATTTAATCGTATGGCCAACCACTTTGGCAAGCCACTTGATTATTATAAATCAGTATCATTCGACGAAAACCTCTTCAATGCAGCTCATAACGCTGAGGATGCCCGAAAGCTAGTGCCTCACTCTTTTGATGCCAGTGGTGCTCATAAAACTAATACAAACGATGACAAGGAATGGGATCTTGCTTCGTTTAATAGTTTTGAAGAAGCTTATCATCAACTTATCTATGATTTAATTTCATTTTTTGAACCTGCCATTGCTATTGCAGCCCGCAAAGGATTGCCTAAATATTTGATTGTAGATGGAGAATTCACCGATGATGAAATTTTCCTTCATACGCTGAGTAAATTATACCCATCGGTAGAGGTATTGGTACCCAATATACCCGAAGGAGCCGCTACTGGAGCAGCTCTTTTGATTAACCAATATCTGAACCCTCAAATGCAAAAACCAGAATTAAAGTTTAAGAAATATTAATTGTGAATCAAGGCATTCTAAACGAGCCCTTGCCATTGATTAGCAATGACTCTGATTTTTTGAGTTCGATATAATCAGTTGTTATTCAACGTTTTTATGTTAAAGATATGGAAGATTTAGAAATCAAAGGAGAAAGCGGTGTTTTTTATATTCCAAATGTATTAATGAATGCCAGCACTGGTGTTTGTGAGATTTCGGGAGAGTCTTATCTCGAAGATACCGACGAATTCTACAATACCATTATCAAATGGATTGATCAATATCGGGTAGAAGTAAAAAAGGCCATTACTTTTAATTTCCGTCTCACTTATTTCAATACCAGTTCTTCGCGAGGTATTTTAAATGTGCTCCGCACGCTCAAAGATTACGAAGATAGTGGGGCGCAGGTAGAGATTAATTGGTATTACCCAGATGATGATGACAGCATTGCTGAAGAAGCCGAGGATTACATGGTAAGTACTGGTCTAAAGATCAATATGTTTTCTTTCGAAGCAGAAGATTAAACCAGTCAATCTTTGTGATTTCTAAAAGTATGTAACACGCCAAAGCCATTGCAAAGGTACCCACCTATGTAGTTGCTTTGGCATTTTTTTAGCTGTGTACCTGTAACTCGTCAGTCAAATGTACCCAAAGTTTGCCCAAAAACTCAACACCTGGATGGCCCGCCCTCCCAAAGGCAAAGCATCTATTGAATTTGAAGAAGCCACTCATTATGCCACAAAATTTGGCGGACAGGCTCGTAGTTATCAAGCACCACCTGCTGACGCCCCAATAGCGTCTCCAGTTCCTATACCACTGGGTACTCCTTCTGCCTTACCACAACAACATTTTAGTTCGGAGCCTAGAACCCTCTGTCTGGATTTCAATCACCCTGGCTTCCGGTTTTGTCTTCATCATTTGATCGACCCTGAAGGAAAAGTGGTGTATCATCCAGGGTTTCATTTTCAAGATTTACCCATTGCCCAACTTAAACTTCCTACAAGAGTAAAAAAACTCAATAGCACCGTGGCCTATTTATCCAATACTGCGGTAAGTCATTATGATCAATGGATGAGCTTGGTTTTACCTAGCCTAAGCATCTATCAAAAATACCTTGCGCTCGATGAAATCGATTATTTTTATATCGGTGATTTACCTACTATTCCTCATTTTATTACCGAATGTTTTGAGTTGTTAGGAATTCCGGCTCACAAAATCGTTCACCAGCCTTGTAAAGGAAAACGCACTTTGATTGCCTTGACTGAATGGAAGCCACCAACCAACGGATTGACCTACCTGGATGACAGTGCTTATGAGTTTACCCGCAAGTTGGTAACTTCGCAATTGGATTTGAGCGATAACTGTTGCTACAGTTCCAAAGTATACATCGCCCAAGGAAGTGGGCAATCCTCCAAGGTGATCAATGAAGCGGCTGTTTTTGAGTTATTACGCAATTATGATGTAGAATGTAGGATATTAGACCAAATCAGCATTCGTGAACAAGCTCAAATTTTTTATCATGCCGATGTCATCATTGCGCCCCAGGGCCCATCTCTTACCAATTTAATATTTGGCCGCAAAAACAGTAAAGTACTTGAAATACTTGCCCACAATCACTTAAACAAAACATCCTTTGCCCTCGCTCATCATTCTAAAATGAACTACTTCTACCTCAATCAGCCGATAGCTGCCATGGCACCCCATGACGAAAACATCGAAGTGGATTTAACATTATTGGAAAATTTCTGCGAAACCCACCTGCGTTAGGGTGATGAAACATTTAAATTGTCGCTCTTTTATGAAAAATGGCTTTTTTATTGTGTTATATTTGCCAGTCATATTCAAAACAAACACTCATTGACTACATACCACTGGGTTTAAGTAAGATGCAGCCAAAACTCACATTAAAGCAAAAGGTCTATTATATTTTCGAGGGCGGGCACGAACAATATAAAAACATTACCAAAAGGTTTGACACCTTTATGATGCTGCTCATTTTTATGAATGTAGTGGCATTTACCGTAGAAACGGTCGAATCTATTCACAAATCAATGAATGTTTTTTTCTTTTGGTTTGAGAACATTTCCATTGCCATTTTCACCCTTGAATACCTGATAAGGCTTTGGTGCATTACTGAAAATGAAAAATACCGACATCCGGTCAAAGGTCGCCTACGATTTATGGCAACCCCCATTGCATTTATTGACCTCATTGCATTTTTACCGACTTATTTACCTTTTTTATTTCCAATGATACGGGGCGACCTCCGGGTAGTACGTGCTTTCCGGCTATTTCGGTTGTTTCGTTTGCTCAAATTATGGCGTTATTCGGCTTCTATCCGCTTATTGGTAAAAATCATCATCACCAAAAAAGAAGATTTACAAGTCATCTTTTTCACCATCTTTTTGCTGCTGGTAGTGGCCGCTAGTTTGATGTTTATGATTGAAAAAGAGAATCAGCCCGAAAAATTTTCCAGCATTCCTCAAACCATGTGGTGGGCAGTATCTACCCTTACTACTGTAGGTTATGGCGATGTGTACCCCATTACCTCGTTGGGTAAAGCATTGGGGGCGTTTATTGCTTTACTCGGCATTGGCCTGTTTGCGTTACCTGCAGGTATTATTTCGGCTGGTTTTATGCAAGAAATAGACCTCAATTCTAAGAACGAAATTGTAGAAAAAAATACGGGCAGCATCAAACAAGCTTTCTACACCTCACCCCATAAAATTGGCAGTGTATCGACTACCCGCCGCTTGATAGATGTGGTGAGTCTCAAAAGTCGGCTTGAGCTTTCGGAAGAAGATATTTTTGATGCCATTAAAAACAACGAATTACGGATTCGTTATAAGAAAAACGCCCGTGAAGATCGTTTTGCCAATACCTATGTAATAGAACACTTTGAATGCAATCGGGAATATGGTTCTTACATCAACCGCGATACCAATATTACTATTGTATCGCCCATGAGTTATGCTGAGCACTCTATTGGGCATTTTACCTCACACTTGGCCAAGTATATCAAAGCCGATTACATCTCTAATGAAATGTATGGGGAAGCTTCAGACCTTAACAGTGAGTATGCCTTTAGTTTTACTTTCAACGATGCCTTTCGTCATTCGCACGAAGAAGGCGTCCCGCTTGCTTTTACTCATTTCAAAGAAGATCTCTCGTCGGTGATTCAATCTGACGAAACGGTATTTATCATCAAAGCCAGCGACGATGCCGAACCAGAGCATTTCAATTTGCACTTTGGTGGGCAAAAAGACGAAAAGAATTTTTCCATCGCCAAAAACACTTTCAAAGATATTCCCAAGCTCAAATTATTTTATCAGGAACTGAAACAAGCTTTTTCGGGCAATCCTTACAATTATACCTTTGCCATGCATCGGTATTATGACAATACCCACCCCAATAGCTTACATCAGTACATTAGTCGTTCTACTGATGCCGACGTGGCTACGATTTATATCAATGCCGATTTAATTGAATGGACGGATGACCGGACTTACTTTCAAATTATCAAGACTTTGGGAGATACTATACGGAAGGTATTCCATTATCGAAGCGATGAAGAAGCTCAAATGTGGGTAAAAGAAGACATTGCTTATACCAAAAACCAAGAAAACAATGTATAGCTCAATGCTGTTGGGTTGAGAACTGGCAGTGAAAACACTGCCAACGGCACGGCCACCTTCATTTGTGTCTCCACCATAGCCGTCAGGTTAAAGTTTTTTATCTAATCATTACCATTGTCCCCACAGGCTGATCGATACCTGGTTTTGGGGACCTCATCGGTTCGTGGAGACACCGAACCGAGGCGGGGAGTAATGAATGTGGGAGAAAATTCGCCTTCATTATGGTTAGCCTGACGGCTATGATGTCTCCACAAACGAAAAATATCTAGTAGAGTGAGATTCAAGAAAATTCAATCAATCTTAGCAGGTACAATCGCGATCACTTCCTCTTCAGCAATCATTTTTTTCGGATCTATCAATTCTTGCAATAATAAACCCTGGTTTTTTTGTGAGGGGTTCAAGAGTACCCAATAGTAATGATATACTTTGTAGTACTTTTGGCCTAACTTAGGCACATTTTGACTTTTCACTTGGCCTTTAAATACTTTGATCACTTCAAAACCATGGCTTATCCGGTGCCTGTTTCGGCCATTGTGCAAAAAACCACCCACTCGGTAACTTCGATACTTCCCCAGAAATACTACGCTTGCCTTGGCTTTGAGCGTATCTGGTATTTCACTGTAGTGAGTAGGGGATTGGGCTTGGATCTTCATACTCCAGAAAGTAACTAGCAATGATAAAGTCAAAAAATATCTCACAAGGTTATTCCTTTTTCGCGGGCAAGATCGCCACAAGTTCAGCTAAAGTGACCGAATGGTTGAGTCTTGGGTATTGTTCAGCAAATACTTTTCGGGTTGGTTTGGTAGGATTTATCAACACCCAATAATATTGATTACGATTGGGTTTTGAGTAAACTGTGGAATGCTCTTGAGGTAGTTGGTAAGTATTTATTTTGATCACTCCACAGTTGACTTCTCCTTTTTGTACTTTTTGCACTCTAAAGCCAAAATGCAAACTCCATCTTCTTCCCATTTTGCCTCCTTTCATGCGGGCTGGTACGCAAGGTCCCCTAAAACTCCGATATTTTGCCAAAACCACTATTTCGGCTCGAGTGGTAAGGCTATCAGGAAGATCGCTCATTGTAAATTGATGCACGACCTGACTCATTGCAACGGGCGGCAGCAAGATGAAAAAAAACAATGGGATCAAGCGTAGTAGCCTCATTATCGGATAATTTTAATTCCAGGAATCGCCGCTTTAATCTTACGAATATCTCTACTTGAAATAGGGTTATATCGTAGTGAAATTTTCTTGAGATTGGTCAAACTACTGATCGCATCGGGGATGTAGCTGATTCGATTAAAATCAAGATTGAGTACTTCAAGGCTAGATAACTGTAGAATTTCCTCTGGAAACTGTGAAAATGAGTTCTTGGCTAAATTAAGCTCTTTGAGCGTTTTTAGTTGACCCACCTTTTCAGATATTTTCCTAAGACTATTGGTCTCCAAACTCAATACTCTCAAATTAGGAAGCTTGGCCAACGACATGGGAATCGACTCGAAGTTATTACCAGTTAAAATTACTTCACGAAGTTTCAACTGCTTGGCTGAAAATACATTTGCAAACGATAAATCAGGGTTGTTGCTCAGGTCCAGTATTTTTAGCATTGGCAAAGAGGCTATTCCCTTGGGTAATTTTTTGAAATAATTGGAACTCAAATCCATGTATTCCACTTTCTTCATGTTTTTGATAGAAGAAGGCAATTCAGTCAATTGATTTTTACTGGCATTAAAGTACTTCAGGTTTCTCAATCCCCCAATATTTCCTGGTAGTTTAGAAATGCTATTTTCACTGATGTTCAGGTGCTTAAGTTTTTTGAGATTACCAACTCGTCCAGGGAAAGACTCTAGTTTGTTTACCGAAAGGTCCAGCCATCTCAAATCCACAAAACTTCCAATATAACCTGGTACTTCATTGATCTCATTACTCCCCAAATCTAATCTTTGTAGTTTTTTTAGGCGATTGAGACGGGTAGGTAATTTTTCCAATTTATTTGA
>CALDJV010000325.1 GCA_937899305.1 uncultured Cytophagaceae bacterium | reverse complement strand
TTACTTTATTTTTTCCGTTTTACTAAACAAAACTCCTGACTACTGTTACTCCCCCAAAAATACCCTACTTTTTTGAGTTGTCTATGTATTGTACATCCATAAATATCAACTAATCAAAAAAAAGCCCGTTATTTACAGTGTGTAAAATAATATTCTGAATTGCTAGCATTATTCAAAATACAACCACAAGCTAAAATCAATTGTATCACCACAAACATTAGGTTATGAAAAACATTTTTTTTACGATGCTCACGGGTTGGGCCATCAGTTTGCATTTCACAAAAACAACCAATCTAAAAGACAAAGGAAGCCCAAAGCTTCTTTAGATATATCTATTTGCTTCTAGTTTAATATTTTGATAAACAGGGTTTTATGTCCTGTGCATGGGACTGCTATGCCTAAAAAGTAAACCGTTTGGAGTCTCTATGATTCTGGATAGGGTTTAAATTGTAAAGGTAACCTGTAGAATGTATTTATAGTAGTGCCAGCCCCTGGTATATCAATGAATTTCAAGAAGCTTAACGATAAAGCCTTTAAAATAAAGCAAAATATTATTCTGAATTTTAATTAACCACATCACACCTTACCTCAAAGTTTAAATGATCTTATCAGGTCTTTTTGATGGCTTTGTTCCCCGTATGACCACCCCTAACTACAGGTGATCAATACAAGTAGCAACAAAGCCAGAAAGAGATTGTAGAGAGGTAAGGCTATGGATAAACCTGAATATTTTAATCTAACACGTTATGTCAAATACCACCACACGCTTGGGGAACATCCTGGATAACCCCAACTTTGCCAATTTATCTCATGCTTATGCTTCAGCCCACAATTCTAGTGGAAGAGGCAACCTGATTACCTATTTGGAAACCAATGGTATTACCTCTGCCATGGATGTAACCAATCTCAATGCAGATACCTTTATTCTTACCTATGGTAATACTTTTCAAAGCTATCTTGATGATTCAGACACCTACGATGGTGATGAACTAGCCGATGAGTTTTACAATAGTGCGGTTCAAATCCGGAGTTTACTAATGCTGCAGTACTACAATATTCATCATCAAACTGCTTCGGACAACACCCGAACCAATGCCCACAACCACGATACAGGTAACTACGAAAATTTACCAAGTTACTCAGATTTATTTGGAGAAGAGAATTACCTGGAAGTTCCCCACGATGAGAGTGTACTTTCTGCTGCGGCTTACCTTACTGACTTATACAAGTTGGCCGAAAGCCATCAATTGGCCTTCGATCACGAAGTAAGCGATGATGCCACGCTACCCGTATTGATCACCAAGGTATTTGGGGGGCTTACCGCCGATTTGGCCGATGCTTACGATGGCAGCATTTCCACTGATGATTCTATTACGGATCTCGAATTCTACCTGAACCTGAGCACATTGAGCCCAGTGGGTTATCAAGTAACTTACGAAAGTGGTCAAGTCCAGAGTGCAGGGGATACAAGTGGGGGGGACGGAGAAGATAATACTACATCTATCGATATCATTGATTTTGTTTTGACTGGTGTCACTTTGAAAATGAATGATACGGCCATTGTCAGCCTTGACTTTACGCTGGAATCTGGTCCAACTGAGTTGGTTGGAACGGGAACCGGGACTTATTCTTATGGATTCAATGTACCAGAGGGCTTTAAACTCTTGGCTTTGCAAGGCGGTGAGACCAGTGGCAACCTGACCTCATTGGGTTTTGTATTGGTGCCTGATGTTTCCAATAGCTCGGTCAACCTGATTACAGCAATTGACGAAGACGAAAATACCTCAATAGGAGGGGTGTTCATTGACAGTGATTCGCCTCGCTTTTATTTAACCGACAATGCAGGTAGCTTTCCCAAGCTCATTGAGGTAGAAAACCTCGCCACTGGGTACAAACCATTGGGGATCCACACTACCAGTACAGAGATCAAAATACTCTTTAAAAACAGTCAGGAAGGAACCTACGAAACGACCAGTGTGGTAGTAAACGATGACTACTACTTACTTGATACTACCACAAGCGATAAAACCGATAGCAATACCAATGTTTTGGATTGGGGAGAGGCCACGGTGGTAGGGGCGGCACCTACCCTCGATTTGCGACGTCCTGATTTGGCCGATACTTCGCTTACTGCCGAGGCCACCAATACCGAGGTACCCACCATTACCTTGGTAAATAATGCCATGGAGAGCCTGATTACTGATACTTTAGGGGGGAGTACTAGCTTGAAATTAAGTGATTTTCCTCCTTCTTTTGACAAATCACAACAGCAGATTGGCAAAGCGCTGGAATTGTTGGGAAGTAGCCTTGCCAAGGCTCGAGAAGCCAGTCAGTCACCTACGATTACTACCAACGTGGCGGGTTGGATGCATTGGAATATTTCGGTACACGAGTACAACAATGTATTGACTACTGCGGCTACTTCATTGTCCGATATCAACACTCGATTGGGGTTATCTTTGAGTAGTATAGTAGATATTACGGCAGAGGACTTTATGGACAAGGCCAATGTAAGTATCACTGAACTCAAGGAAGCATTGGAGGCCGACGCTACCCGTACCGAACAGGCCAGTATCTTGCCTTATGTATACATCAACAATCATACTTCCAGTACTGGATATTTGACCCTGAACGAAGCAGCATTTAGTATGAGTGATGGATCGGACTTGGATGTGGTCACCATTGATCGACTCTATCGCTTGATTCGCATGAGCAAACTTACCGGGATTGGGTTGGCCGATATGCATTGGTTGCTTTCTATGGCCGAGTTTGAGCAAATTCCTAGCTCAAAAGTGGCCACTGACGCCGATATTTTAGCCGATGACAGCAACGATTTTTGTGCTTGGGTAGCTGCGGTGCAGGAGTTGGCTACCACCTCATCTTTGAACCTGACCAAAGCCTCGGCTCAATTGGGTTACATCAAGCCTTACGGGCAAGATTTTGGTGACTATGCCAGCTTATGGTTTCATTTATTTGGCGATGCCATCACAGCCAGCAATACCTGGTCGTCTACCGATGATCAAAAAGACACCTTGTCGGGGGTTTGCAATATCAGAACTGACGAGCTCCTGTCCATTATCAATATGTTGTCGTTAGATGGCTCAGAGTCGGTGGCTACTGTGGTACATACCGTTTTTCGCCTTACCCAAATTGCCCAACAACAAGGCATCGAGGACATCGATGATTTGATTACATTTTTGGGCCAGGAATTGACCGCCAGCGGCACCACCTTTTCATCCGCTCAATTGTGGTCTTTATCCGCATCTCCGGTTGATTGTTTGGCTGGTTTTGTTGCTTTACAAGAGTTCATGGACTTGATTGGGAGTTACAACATTGCTTTTGAAACGGTATTGACTTTGGTAGGAGAAGGAGAGGAAGAAAATTTACCCAATGCTACAGAACTGCATAATATCCAGCAACCTTTGACCACGGTTTTCCAAAATGCCGACGAAAGCGCGGATAAACTAGAGGATTTTAGCAACCTGTTTGAGGGTGATTTGACTGGTGGAAATGCCGGACTGTATTTATTGAATATTTTGTCCAATGACAGTAATAGTTGGAGTTTTACCGTAGATGGAGCGACTCCATCGGGGATAACGAGCCCGTTGAGCGAAGATGAGGGCACTTATTCTTTCAATCATGCCACCGTGGGCACTTATGCATTTACGGTAAGTACTGAATTTTCAGATTACCACAGCGAGGTACAGCCTATGGTGGCTACCATTGCCGGCGAGGCACTGACTTACCTTACTCAAAATTCTGGAACCAGCGATTTTACTGCCACTAATTGGGCCGATGCCTTGGCGAATGTAGATAATTGGAACGAAGGCGAACTAGTAGCCCAACACTTGTACTACACCTTGTCAGAAGCGGTTTACGCAAATCCAGCCCTGATAGTAGCCAACCAAACCTCGGCTTTATTTGGTATTTGTGATGATCAGGACACGGTAGCGGCTGACTTTCAGGCCGCCTATGAAGCTCAATTTGGCGAAGATAGCCAAGCCATTAATTTTATGGCCTACGTGTATCCTCACTTTGACCAAACCCATATCATTGTAGGGAACGACCTGGGACTGACCAATGATCAAAGTCGAACTTTGATGCTATTTGGCAAACTATTGTCGTTTAGCGATGGCAGCAATACTTATTTTTATGCCTATGACGTATTTAAATCGGCCAGCGATGACGATCAATTGAAGTATCTCAAGGCTCTGCATCGTTTGGCTACTTTGATTCAAAGCCTGGACCTGTCTTTTGCTTCTTTGGTGCATATTTTCCAAGGGTACACTTCATTGAGTGCGGTCACCAATGCCGATAGCCTGGTAGTTACCCCTTATCAGTTAAAAGCAAACCTGATTCCTTTGGATATCCTGGTAAAACGTTATCAGCATAATGAAACTGATATCTTGGCCGCATTGCAGCCTTCCAACATTGCCTGGGTAAGCGCACTGGGAGATGCTACCGCTTGGGAAGATACCGACTTTGTAGCTGAAGTACTGGTAAACCACACCAATGCTTGGAATCCTAATGGGGACGATACTTATGCTTCGGTGAGCGACCCAGTAACGATGGTAACTGGTTTGCAAACCTTACAAGATTATTGGAAAAACTACTTTATTCAAGTAGATACTTTGCTGACAATGTACGCTACGTTGGCGGACACCAGTGCCGACTTAAGTGCCTTGGCCACGCAACTACAAAGCGCGGTATATGCCAAAAATATTGGTAAAAGTACCGATGGCATTGAAAATGCATTGTTGGTAGGGCCCGAGGAGACCCATCGTGATGCCTTGATTGCAACCATCTTGCATACCTGTAGTACCAGCACCAACCGAGTGCTCAAGCGCATTACCAATGCCAATGCCTTGTCGGAATACATGCTCACCGATGTACAAGTAGAAAGCAAGGTACGTACCTCAGAAGTGGTGTTTGCCATTTCGGCCATTCAAACCTTGATCAACCGTACTTTGCATGGGTTTGAGGCTTATCTGGACATCAACGACACTTCGTTTGGTCAAACCTGGAGCTGGATGCGCCATTACCGTACTTGGGAAGCCAACCGTAAGATTTTTCTCCATCCCGAAAATTACCTCGATCCCCAGTTTTTGCCCAGTGCATCCGATCAGTACGAGGCGTTTGTAGCCACCATTACCGCAAGCCAACTGAGTGATGATGTGATTCAGACGGCTTACAAAACCTACCTGAACGATGTAGCGGCAGTGAACAAAATGGAGTTGAGCAGTAATTACTTTCATCAAGATGGTGCGCATGCCTATTTGTATTTGTTGGCAAAGTCTAACGATACTCACAAATTTTATGTGCGTTCTATCAAATTAGAAGGAAGCTGGAGCAAAGGTTTCAAATACCTAAGTGCTACTGCTTGGGCCGACACTGGCATTCCAGTAACCGACTCTGAAGCGCGCATTATTTATTCCAGAGGGCGGGTATTTGTTTTTTATCTGGAATTTATGCTCGATACCGATGTACAATTGGGCAGCGACGATGACTACAAAAACGTAAACCGAGGTTACCAGTGTAGTATCAAGTATACTTACAAAAATCTAAGTGGAGATTTTCAACCCCCTCGAACTTTAACCAGCCTGCTTTGCCAGAATAAAGCCCCAAGTGACAGCATGGGAACCGCTACCGATGGTAAATTTACCTTGACTCCGGATACTTATGCGCCATTTTTGGTAGCAACCGGAGATGTAAACGATTCAGATGAAGCCCTGTATCGTTATCCCTCAAGTGCCCGGGAGTTTCAGGATATATTTGTGGCCAATGAGGAGTTTTCTTTTAGGTTTGAGCTGACCGTTCACCAAAATATCCTGGTGAGACTCACCAATCATGAAGACCTCTTTCAAAGTACAGGTTTAGCCAATTCGGCCTATGTACTTACCGATCAACTGACGGTGGTTTCGTATGGTTCTTATGAACTGTCGGATTGCGATCGATTGCTCAACTCGGGCAATGCCAATAGTCAAGGTACATTCTACAGTTTTAACAAACATACGAGTGAGGGCACAGCTACTTTCTCGTTTACTACTGTAACCGACGACACTGTACCGGCTTTGTATACCTCTGCGCCCGATGCCGATGCTGCGACTTACGAGCGTGCTTATCATACCTTAACTGAAAATAAGTCGATAGCTTACCCACTTTCCTTTTTAGTACCCAATTCTGGTCAGGTATTTAGTTATCGTTTTGCTACTTGGTTTAGATTGAGTGATAATGATAACTCTTACAACATTATTACCAACATATTGGATGCTACCCGCACCAGTTATACTGTTGGAGGATTTAGCCACTCGGGAGGGTATTTAAAGTTTACCGGAGGAACCTACGGTGGCTCTTCGGGCAAGTTGTGCAAAATGTCTTTAGATACTTGGTACTATCTCGAGTACACCGATAAGATGGAAGTAACCGGAGGCAGACTCATCCGAAAGGTAGTGTGGCAAATGTGTGGCTACGCCAGTGATGATATTACTTACGTAGATGGAGGAAGTTTTGAGATAGACCACGGAACCCTGCACAATGATACCAAAACCACTTTGAATAATCATAACCATTACTTTGCGGTACTGCCTACCAATTCCCCCGGAGATGTTATCAATGTGCAGGTAGAGTCCAATTACACGGGTGGGTTACACCTGGCGAATGCATTGGTAGATTTCTCTTTGGACGACCACCTCATTGCCTCGGCCGAATCGCTCAGCGATGGTACCGATTCCGAATCCTTGGTATTGGTGCAAAAGCCTGCGGGCGAAGATGGGGTACCCAGTGACATTTACCTGCAAATGATCCGCGAAGATGACACCAGCCATCGTCAGTGTATTCGGGTAACTTCCAATGTATTTGCCGAATTAGAGACGGCTTACATCAGTGCGCCCAATGAGTTGTTGTCGATTGAGAATCAATTTGGTCACCACGGAAATTTTGAAGCCGAATTTAGCCCAAACTCGAGCATTTTTCCTTCTAACTATTGGCCTACCGATGCCCACATAGATTTGGTGGGAGACAATGCGGCTTATTTTCGGGAATTATTTATGTGGACTCCGCTGCTCATTGCCCGCATATACAATCAGCAAGGAGATTACGAGTCGGCCCAAGCCTGGCTACAGAAAGTGTTCAATCCTACCTTACAGCTGGCCCAACTAGACGAGAAGAGTTACAATGCCCTTTCGTTGGTCTCAGATGTAGACGACAACGATATTTACTGGAGTTACATTGGTCTGCGTAGTAAGTATAACAATAGCCTGGCTGAGGAATTGTTTGGGGACACGACCGCCGAAGTATTGGATATTTATGGCAATGCTTTGGGGAATCAAAATGAAGCCATCAATACCTATGTAGACAACCCCTATGACCCTGATGCCATCGCGGCGTTGCGCCCGATTGCCTACCAAAAGTATGTAGTGATCCAATATGTCCAAAACTTAATAGATTGGGGAGACCACTATTACAAGCAACTCACCCGCGAAGACATTGCCACTGCGTACGAGTTTTACCAACAAGCGTTTGACTTGGCCGGACTGACTGCCGAAGAGGTAGGGGTGTTTGAAATGGACGCTACATCTACCTTGGGAACCGTAGTGGCTGATTCGGGAGTGAACGACTTTTTGGTCGGCCTGGAAGGAGTATTGGTATCCGATGCCATACCGTCTATTCTGGATTTTAATGCCAGCCATGTGTACAACGATTTCCCTGGTTTGATCTTTGGCATTCCTCGAAATACCAAGTTTGAAACCATCCAAAATACCCTGGAACAGCGGTTTATCAACCTGCGGGCAGGCAAAGATATCAACGGCAACGCCCTGAATTTGCCCTTGTTTTCGCCTAGCGTAGATCCGGGTAGTTTGGTAAGAGCCAACAGTCGGGGAGCTTTAGCCAGTACCTTGGCCAATGGGGGCAGTGTTACACCTCCTTATCATCGTTTTCATGTACAAATGGGATTGGCCCGTGATTTTACCCAACAAGTGATTCGCCTTAATGATATGCTGCTTTCGGTAGCGAGAGAAAACGACGCGGAGCAACTTGCCCAGTTGTCGTTAGGGCATCAGGCCAATGTACTGAGTGCGATCAAAGCGATTAAGCAAACCCAAGTAGACATTGCCAAATCGGACGTAGCAGCCTTGGAAGAGCAAATCAACGCTACCTTGCTAATGAAAGCTTACGTAGACGGAATGATCAATCATTACCAAAGCTTGAAGAATCACGGTGATGACAGCAAGGCCGAGGCCGAGGCATACAATTATGAGTCAGGAAGTACCCATCGCTTTAAAGAAACTACGAGTCTATCTAAGTTTGACACGGCTCATAATTTGGAAATAGCTGGAAGAACTTTTGAAATTATAGCCATCATAGAGCAATACCTGGCGGCAAATTTCCACAGTTTGGCGGCTCCTCTGAGCTTAATTCCTAGAGTTTTTGGATTTTCTAATGGCGGCTTCGTACCCGATGGAGCAGTAGACAAAATAGGGTCTGCTTTTGCGGCAGCGGCTTTTGCCGATTCGTTTACGGCGGGGCTTATGAAAACTGAAGCCAACTACAAAATGCGTACCCAGGAATGGTTGCATCAGTCGGAGCAGCTGGAAATACAAATAGCGCAATTGAAGCACAATTATGAAAGCGTGACCGCCCACTACACCTTGGCGATGCAAGACCAAGCCTTGAACGACCTCAATATCAGTCAACAGCAGGAAATCATCGCTTTCTACCAGAATAAATATACCAATCAAGAACTATTTAAATGGATGCAAGGGCAGTTGACTACCTTCTACAAGCAAGCCTACAATTTAGCAGTAGACCAGGCCCTCAAGGCTCAAATGGCCTTTGAGTACGAAAAAGGAATGAGCATTGGGTCGCTCAATATTGTAAACAGCAGTAGTTGGAACAGCAAACACCATGGGCATTTGGCGGCCGAGTCTTTACTGTATTCGTTGCAACGTTTAGAGCAGCGCTATCTTAAAGAAGATTTCCGTAGAATGGAAATCACGGAAGTGTTCTCGTTGGCCGAGAGGCTCCAAAACGACAGTGGTTATTACGATGATGCCAATACAATAGATACTTTCCACGATTATTTGGTAGACCAAGGTGGTACTCTTACGTTTAGCTTTGGCGATGAGTCGGATGGTTATGTACCGGGTTCCAATGCCGACCACGACTTTGACAAGTACTATGCTGGGCATTATTGTCGTCAGATTAAAATGGTATCAGTTTCTATTCCATCGTTGTTGGGGCCTTACAAGGTGTTGCATGGCACCCTGAGCCAGACCAGCAATAAACTATACATTGATGGTACGGGTACCGCTCGTCAAATTGATGCCCCCGACCACGAGATAGCCATTTCGATGGCCATGGGCGAATCGGGAATGCATGGCGGTGGAGAGGGTAAATACCTGCCATTTGAAGGTACTGGGGTAGACTCTAGCTGGAGATTGACCCTGGCCGACGAGTTATATCAGGTAACTGATGCCCCCAACGGCTTACACATCAGCGATATCATCATCACGATGCATTATACGGCCTTAAAATAGGTGGTTTTCCTGATACCTGACAGGATCATTTGCCTGTCAGGTATTCAATTCTTTTCTCTGATGCTTTTCACGTTGTTTGTGTTCATCAGGGAGATTTTTCCAATGGTTTTTCTGCCCTATAATTAATTGGTTTTTGGTGTTGAGTTTTTGACTTGGCAAAGTTCAGTTATGTACTGAAATCCCGTAGGCAGTGAATAGCAAGTTCACTACCAGAGAAGTTTAGATTGCAAACCTGAACCAGTTCAAGACTATGGACCGTGGACTACGGACTACCAACTAAAAACAGGGCATTTACAATATTTATATTCATGCAAAACGCAAATCAATCTGGATCAGCCCTCAAGCCCAGTTTACCCAGTCCCCACGGGTCATTGGGCGGGTATGGTGGCCAGTTTAAAGTATCGGGCTTTACCGGGGCGGGCGAAGTGTCCTTTGGTGGGCTTCATTATAGTATTCAGGCCGGTAATGGTGAATATGGCTTTGGCTTTGGGACCACCAACGGTAATGGCATTGCTCGCAGTACCCACCGCCATACCCCAACTTTTGATGATGAACTAGACAGCTTTGAGCTGGATGGGAGCCTACTGGTGCCCTTGCTCGATGATGCCGGAGTGCGAGTAATCAAATACGGAATTTTAGTACAAGAAAGCTTCACTCTAGCCGACGGCACCACTACCCAAACCTGGGTAACGCCCCAGTTAGCCGATGTCGAGGGAAGCAATCCCTATCTGGTACGTCAATATCGGCCTCGCAACGAGAGCCACTATGCGCAAATTTATTACTGGAAGTACATCGACTTGGAAAACCTTCCGACCGATACCCCATCCTCGTTTTGGCAAGTAATTGCTGCGGATAATTCGGTGAGTTATTATGGAGTGAGCGACTTGGCCAAAGTGGGCGATCGCGACGAAGACGGGGATATTCAACCCGAGCGAGTGTGTACTTGGTTGATGCAGGAACACCTGGACGCTATGGGGCATTGTCAACTGACCAAGTACCAGCAAGAAGATACCACTGGAGTAGACATGACCAGTAATCCCGAACAAAATCACATTCACCACAACAAGCTTTACCTCGACCGTATTTGTTCGGGGCATACCACGCCTTTGCCGGCCTCTTTGAGCTTGACCCTCCATAGTACCCTGGATACCTCCAGTGGTTACGAACCCGATTGGTTTTTCGAAACCGTGTGGGACTATGGCCAATATGATATCCTTGATCTGGACAATCAGGCCATCTATACTCCCGCAGGTACCTGGACCAAACGACTCGATTCGCACTCTACTTTTGTAGGAGGGTTTGAGGTTCGTTGCCACCGCTTGTGTCGTAATGTGTTGGAGTTTCACCGCTTTCCGGAAGAAGATGTCTTCCAAATAAGTGGGGGAGGTACTACTCCGTTGTTACATTCGGTTACCTCGTATTTTTATGATGAATCCGAAGTCTGTACTTTGCTTCGAGCCTCGCACCAAGTAGGGTATTATTGGAATGGAAGTAGCTATGATACCAAATACACTACTCCGGTAGAAATGACCTATGCCGAGTTTGAACCCAAACCCGATGACACTGAAAGGCCTTATAGATCCATTCTGGTGCAACTAAACGACGACGATACCAGCGGTCCAGCAATGAGTGCGCTGGGTATCATCCAAGATTTTATGCCCGTAGATTTATACGGAGAAGGCATCGAGGGATTTTTGGCCAGCGATGGCCAGGAGGCGTATTATTATCAACTCGATTGGAGCTCTATTTGGGATACCGAGGCGGACACCACCAAACTAGTGCTCTGGGGCTTAAATAAATTATGAATTAAAATGTTATATTTGTAG
>CALDJV010000324.1 GCA_937899305.1 uncultured Cytophagaceae bacterium | reverse complement strand
GGTACCAATGAAATTTCGTAATCATTGTTTAGACCTGACAAGTTTTTGAAACTTATCAGGTCTGGAGAGATCGTTTCTGGCGTTAAGAAAACTGTGGACCGTGAACTTAGACCACATCAATTATAATTTGCCGACAGGTTGATTTTCACCACCTTTTCACCGTTTTTGAACAAAGTAGGTGGAATGTTTATTTTGTGATCATTCGTATTGATGTCAAAACTACTTTGACACGTAATTACTTTGTCGTTTTTTACTACGATTACCGCTGGAATGACTCGTTTTTTCCGAACTCCGTGCATATTCAAATATCCCACTACGGTTACTTTTTGAGGCGTGGTTTTATTGAAATCAATCGGCTCTTTTACCATTCCTTCAAACTTTGACAAGGGATACTTGCCCGCCTCCAAATAGACTTCACTAAATGGCTTTTGTAAAATGGGGTTGTTGAATTGAAACTGTTTTACTGGTATCAAAAAGGCCACCATTTTGGTCTGAGAGTTGAAAGTAGAAGTCACCGCATCGTTGGTGGCTTTGATGGGTTGCAAAGTAGAATTCAAGAACAAAGTCACTTTGCTATTTTTGGTTTTGTATATTTTTTTTTGGGCTTGGGAGTAATGTCCGACGGTAAGCAAAAAAACTCCTGTCAGTAAAACGAGCCTTTTCATAATGTGTGAATTTTATAGTTGAGTATGAGTACCAAATAATCATAGTTTGCTGTTCAAGGTAAGGTTTGTTCAGTGATTCTACAACTTTTGAAAAAAATATAAAGCCTTGAACACCTTCTTTGTCTTGAAGTTTTAGCCTTTTGGGTATCACAAAATAAAATACCCGCTAGTTTGATTAACGGGTATTTCTAAATTTATGATAAAATATTCTTTATTAATTCAACCATTACCTCAATCATCGTCGTCATCATCCCAATCAAACTCAAATCTAAGATTCCGGAGTTCCTTGAGTGCATCTTTGAGTTCTTTCATATAAGATCCTCTCTTGAATTCTCTTTTTAAGTCCTTTTTCAAGTGCTTCATTTCTCTTCTCAGGTTCCGCAACACATCATCGGCCACATCAATGCCAAAGTCTACAAATGGTTCGATCCGAATGCCATCCAATATTCCCCCCACATCAATCACCAAATCACGATTCAAATTTTTCAAACTCACTTCCAAATCCTTACCCAAATTATTAAGCGATACCTTCAAGTCCTTCATCCCTTCTTTAAGCGTAATCCAGTCTTTCCACATGCTCTTGGTCGTAGATCGATATGTTTTATATTTACTTGGTTTAATTTTTTTACCATCCACATACAAGCTTTGTACATTCCCTTTTTTATCATAGCGTACTTCATAATCCACCCGCTTGATGGTTGCCTCCAGGTACACATAGTCTCTCCCACTGTCCATTTGACGATAACGTCGCCCCCGTTTTCCATTAATGTATACGGTATGGTTACGCCCCACATCTATTCGACGCATTTTATTTTTTTCCTGATCAGTAATGGGCGAGTCTACTACCGTCAAAGGGCGCAATTGCTGTAGCTCTTGGTAGATTTTTCGGGTAATTGCATCCTTGATCAAAGCTTTAGCCTCCAAAAGCTGTTCGGTTTTCTCTTTTGCGTCACGCTGGACCACGGCTTTAGCCTCTACTGGCTTTACCCGCAATTTTTTGGGGGTGATTGTACTGGCCAATAAATTGCCCACCATGACAGGCTTTTGGCCATAAGAAATCTGGCCAAACCCCATTCCCAAAAGGGCTAAGAGTGGCACTAACAACATGTATTTTAAGTAGGTTTTTCGATGCATGGTTTTTTTGGTCATCATATCAATTCTCTTTTTAATTTGTGATTGTACTAAACGGTTGCCCAACGCATACTGGGGGGTACTCCCCAAACTTTGATTGAGCAATAAGAGGGCATAACTATGCGCGTTCTGGTCTTGGATTACCGCTTTATCGGCCAAAAATTCGTGATTTTCTCGCAAGGCATTTCGCCACCAATAAATGATTGGATTGTACCAAAACAGAATACAGAATAACTCTAATAATAAGATATCCACCGTGTGCCATTGTCGGATGTGGGCAGTTTCGTGCGTAATGATTTGCTGCTTTTGCTCTGGGGTCAATTTGAGGGTATTGTCCCAAAACAAGTAGTTGAAAAAAGAAAGCATTGGTAATTTTCCATAAGTATATACCACCTTGTATCCCGATTGAGGCATTGATTTGGCCTGGTAGATGGTCTGCAAAATCTTGCCCAGCCGGAGCAAAAATACCAGCAACGCAACGGCACCACCCACCGTATATATCGCCCATATCCACTGATACCAATCAAACGAAGTGTTTTTTGTAGGTACTGAGGCTTGGGTAGTTGTTGACAATGGCCTGGCTTTTTTGGTCTGCGAAGCTGCTTGTTCTTTTGCCACCATTTTTATGTTCAAAGTACCAGGAGTAGTAGGTATAGGTGCTTGCTTGGGTACAATGGTTTTCCAAGCTACCTGTGGCAAAACAGCAGGCACCGATTGTTGAGGCAAATTAAACTTCAATGCCGGAATCAGTAAAGCTAAAGCCAAACCCATTAACAAATAGGCCCGATTCAAGCGAAAAATGGTTTCTTTTTTCAAAAAAAAGCGATAAAAGCTGTATAAAAACAGCAAACATAAGTTCACCTTGATCAAATAAATCATCCAATACTGCATGGCAATCAATTTTTAAATCCTTTAATCAATACTTAGGCCTTCTACCAATTCCTCAATGGTATTGATGAGGGCGCGTTCGGTTTTATCTAAATGCTTCTGATGCTTTATGTTTACCAGCTCCTTTTGCACACCGTCTTTGATTGTCTGACGCAAGTCTTTTTTTAGCTTTTTTAATGCTCGTTTCAGTTTGGGTAAATCACGCTTCTTCCACTCTTTTAGGCCATCGTTCAATTCATGAAACACGGCCTGCTTCAGATTTTTTTCCAAGGTTTCGCTAAGTTGTTCCAATGCTTCCTGGTGCTTCATCCTAATTGCATTTCCGTTCAAATTAAGCTGCAATGCTTCATCACCCAAGCGTATGTCAATGTCCAGCGGTTCATCAGGCTCGGGGGTTTGATGGTGTATTTCTACACTATATTGATTGGTCTGCTCATTACTGAACCAAAAACTTTTTTGGAGTAACCATCCCGCCAGCAATACGAGCGGAATCACCATCAAATAGCCAATGATGGTCTTTTTTTGGATATGTCTTTTATTTTTCATGGGTATATGTTTGGTTATCAATCTATTGGCAAGTATGCTGAACAAATCCGGTGATCATTCGTCGGTGATCGCATCCAGTTGTTTCATCAGCTTACGCTCCAATTTTTTTAGCTTGTCTTTATCATATTGGTTTTCAAGCGTCCTGAGCTTTCTTCTAAGCTTCCTTTTGAGTACGCTCACGTCGTCCTGTATATCATCCACATCTTGGTTGGCCCACTTCCGCATCAGCTCGCTTACCTCTCTCAAGTATATCCGCTGTATTTCTCGTCCAACATTCTCCATATCCCGACTCAACTCTTTGAGCTCTTCTGGATTTCTAATCACCGTCTTTTTTCCGTTTACTTCAATGCTGATCGTCATATCTTCGTTGGTAAACTCATCATTGAATTCTTTTTCAAAATTGTCATCAAACGAATCATCATTGATTGGGTTCTCATCTCTATCATACCGATTGGGTCTATTGGTAGCAATAGGATCGTCGTCTACCAGGTTGATATCAGTCTGACCACCGGGCGACTCTACTTGTACTTTTTTACTGGCAAACAACCATACAATTCCAGCAGCAAACAGAATAATTATCAAGGTTTTGAATGAGAATTTACTTTTCGCCATCTTCTTTTTGTTTCAAATTATGATCTATATTTTCCAAAATTCCTTCTATATCCGAGATATCCACATTTTTATCTTTGGCAAAAAACGAAGCCAATCGCGCAAACGACCCACCAAAGTATTCGTTCATAAATCGGTTGAGCCAAAAACTGGTATATTCTTCTTGCTTGATCAATGGCTCGTATCGATAGGTGTTTCCAAAAGACTGATGAGTGACAAACCCCTTCTCTTCCAATAATCTCACAATGGTAGAAATCGTACTGTAAGCTGGTTTTTTGCCTTTATCGGTATGAGGCATTTCGGCCACAATTTCTTTGATAAAAGCTTTCTCGAGCTTCCACAACACTTTCATTACCTGCTCCTCGGCCCTGGTCAAGCTTTTACTTTTTTGGTCTTTTTGTTTGGGTGTTTTCTTCATCAAATAAATCTATTTAAATAGTAGATTTAACTAAATTTATAAAACTTTATTTACAAATATAAAATTTCCAACTAAGTTTTTAAAAGTATTAGGCAAAAAAATATTCCTTTACAGGAACTAAATACTTTTTCAATGGGTAATTTTGTATGAATGACACGCTCATATGATAAACAGTTGCACTTTGGATAAAAATATTGAATCAAACTATTCAGTAACGTATTCGCAATAACTGTCTAGTTTGCTCTGCTGCCTGAATCGTTGGACTTCGTTATTTTTTTCGCAATAGCGATGCTATTACTACAAAAAATGCCTCGTCCAACAGTCCATGCATATGACCAAATCGGACACCTATTTTGAAAACGTTACTTGATTCAACATTTCGTGCTGTTAAAACAGCCCCAAAAGGCAACGAAAATGCTCAAATCATTGTATTGTCAGTAGCTAATTGATTAAACCCATGAAATATTTTTTACCACTGCTGTTTGCTTGCCTATTTGTTAGCAATGCCACTACCCAAGCTCAAAACTTCGCTAGTCAATCGGTATTGCGCCAAGGTAATTGGATCAAAGTAGGTACTACCCAAAGAGGTATTTATAAGATGGATTACAACTTTCTGAAAAATGCCGGAATGGATATAGATAATATCAATCCCCAAAACATTCAATTGTACGGCAATGTAGGTGGCATGCTGCCCCAAGCCAATGATGCAGTTAGAATCGACGACCTACGCGAAAACGCCATCTGGGTAGCAGGCCAGGAAGATGGTAAATTTGATACCGGCGATTACATCCTTTTTTATGCTCAAGGGGCCATTTCGTGGAGTTATGATGCCACTCAAAAACGCTTCAAGCATACCCAAAACGTTTATTCAGATTCAGTATATACCTTCGTCACGGTGGGCACCACTCCTGGTAAAAGAGTCCAGCCTCAAAACAGTGTAGGAGGCGCTTCACAAACCCTGAGTATTTTTGACGATTACCAAGTATACGAAAAAGATGAACGAGTGGTATTGGCACAAGGTTCGGGGCGGGAATGGTACGGTGAGTTATTTGATTTTGATACTGAAAAAAGTTTTGCTTTTGATACGCCCGGTTTGGTCAATGGTACCCCCATTTCAATCACATCGTTTGTGATGGGACGCTCTGCACTGGACACCAAATTTTCGGTATCGGTCAATGGAGTTGCGCTCGGACAACAAAGCATTGCCGCGCAGCCACAAGGCACTTACGATATCAAGGGGCGAGATCAAATCACCGACTTTACCATCAATAGTCAACAAGTGTCCTCCAATCAACAATTGAACATTGCCCTCAATTATGATAAAAATAATGGTAACTCAGTTGGTTACTTGAATTACCTTTGCCTCAATTACCAACGAACGCTGCAGCTATATGGCCAGCAAACGACTTTTAGAGCCATTGCCAGCCTCGACCAACCAATTACCAACTTTTCTATTGGCAATGTGAGCAATGGAACCACCATTTGGGACCTCACCGATCCGTTTACTCCAGCCGCTCAACAATACCAACTCAACGGCAACCAAGCTGTTTTTGGAGCCAATACCACTACACTCAAAGAATTTGTGGCATTCCAAGGTACAGACTTTCCGTTACCTGAGTCGGTGACTCCTCTCTCCAACCAGAACTTGCACGCCCTCGCCCCTACCAATTTGGTCATTGTCACCCCGGAGGCTTTCGCGAGTCAAGCCGAGCGCTTGGCCGACTTCCGGCGCACCCACGATGGCCTCACTGTATCGGTGGTCAACGTTCAACAAATTTATAATGAGTTTGCCAGTGGCAAACAAGACATTACTGCTATTCGTGACTTTGGGCGCATGCTCTACCTCAGAAGCCCTCAAACCTTCCGCTATTTGTTATTGTTTGGAGACGGTTCGTATGACTACAAAGATAGAGTAGCAAATAATACCAATTTTGTCCCCATTTATGAATCTCGCCAATCACTGCACCCCATTTTGAGTCATTCTTCTGACGATTATTTCGGCTTTTTTGAAGATTCGGAAGGACAATGGGAAGAAAGCAGTCGAGGAGATCATACCCTGGAAATAGGCATTGGTCGCTTGCCAGTAAAAACCCTGGAAGAAGCCACCAATGTAGTCAACAAGCTCATTCATTATGCCAACAGCAAGTCTACTTTAGGCAGCTGGCGCAACCGGGTCGTTTTCGTGGCCGACGATGGCGACGTCAACATTCATCAGTTAGATGCAGATGTGTTGGCTGAAGGAGTAAAAACCAATCACCAATCGTTCAATGTCAATAAATTATTTTTAGATGCTTTTGAGCAGGTACCTACTCCCAATGGGGAATTGGCTCCTCAATTGAAAGCATCGCTTACCCAAAATATAGAACGGGGTGCCCTCATCATCAACTACACTGGACACGGAGGTGAAATTGGCTGGACTGAAGAGAAAATTTTGGACATTCCACAAATCAATGGTTGGGAAAATTATGACAAGCTTCCCTTGTTTGTAACGGCTACTTGCGAATTTGGACGCTACGACGACCCCTTGCGGGTGTCAGGGGCTGAATATGTACTCCTGAATAGCAAAGGAGGAGGCATTGGGCTCATTACAACTACCCGCCCGGTATACTCCAGTACTAATTTTATATTGAGCAAGGCTTTTTACGCCGATGCCTTCAAGCCCATCAATGGTGAAATGCCTCGCCTCGGGGATTTGATGGTCATCACCAAAAACAATAGTCTCAATGGCCCCATCAACCGCAACTTCGCTTTACTGGGTGATCCTTCTATGCGGTTGGCTTACCCTCAGTATCAGGTAAAGGTAACTCAGGTAAACGGCAAAGACACCAGCGAACCTCAAGATACCATCAATGCTTTGGGGCAGGTGACCATCAATGGAGAAGTAAGGGATTTACAGGGCAACCTGTTAGAAAATTTTGATGGCACTTTAGACATTACTGTTTTTGACAAGGAACAAACCATCAGCACCCTGGGTAACGAAGGAAGTCGAATGCAGTTCAACGAAAGAAATAGCAAGATTTACATAGGCAAAGCCAGTGTAAAATCGGGTAAGTTTACGTTCACCTTCATTGTACCCAAGGATATCAATTATCAGTTTGGCCAGGGTAAGTGGAGCTTCTACGCCCAGTCAAGCGACGGCAAAACCGACGCTCAAGGGGCCAAGACTGACCTCATCATTGGTGGAACCAACGCCAACATCGCGGCCGACAATACTCCACCCACTATTACGCTGTTTATGAACGACGAAACATTCAAAAACGGGGGGCAAGTACAAACTTCGGCTACTTTGATTGCCAAACTCAGCGATGAAAGTGGAATCAACATTGCGCAAACTGGGGTAGGCCACGAAATATCGGCCACCCTGGATGGCGACAAAGAAAATCAATGGGTATTGAATGATTTTTATACCGCGGAGTTGGATACCTACCAACAGGGGGTAGTCAATTATCCAGTACGAGACCTCACCAAAGGCCGACACAAAATTACCGTCAAGGCTTGGGATACCCATAATAATTCTAATGAGGCTACCATTGATTTCATTGTTACTGATGATGCCGTACTGGCCATTAGTGAGGTCATGAATTACCCCAATCCGGTTCGTTCGTCTACTACCTTTAGTTTTGCCCACAACCGCGCTGGAGAAACGCTCAATGTGACCGTACAAATCTATCATCGTACTGGTAAGTTATTAAAAACCCTCCAATATACTACTGACAATGCGCTCAGCCGTTTCGAGGGTGTTTGGGATGGTTTGGATCAAAAGGGAAACAAAATTGCTCAAGGGGTGTACCTCTATAAAATTACCGCCCGCTCTGCCATCGATGGTGCCGAACGCTTTGCAACTCGCCGCCTGGTTGTTTTAGATTAACCAGTCTATTATTTGATTTTTTTACAATCATCACAAAAAAAGAAACAAACTACAGGTCAAAAATCCTCGATTTTACACTATTACAAATTATCATTTAGGTTGTTTTATGGGTATATAGGGTAAACAAAAAGTATACAAGGCATTTTTTTACCTTTTTTTCCCAACAAAACGAGTATATTTGCAATAGAATTTTAAAACCGAATCACAATGATATTTCAGAAGCGTGTAGTTTTATTGTTGGTTGCTTTATTAGCAACTGTTGGAGTCAACCAATCATTTAGTCAAACAGCTGTCATCCAAGGTCAAGATACCACCCAGCGAGTAATATCCACTGCCGTCCCTTTTTTAGGAATTAGCCCTGATGCCCGAGCCGCCGGAATGGGAGATGTGGGAGTAGCTACTACTGCCGATCCTAATAGTATTTATTGGAATGCGGCAAAGTTGCCATTTGCCGAAGACAAAATTGGTATTTCGTTGTCGTTTACTCCTTGGCTTAGAAAGCTGGTAAATGACATGTCACTTTCTTATCTTTCTGCCTATTATCAAGTAGATGAAGTGCAATCATTTGGCTTTGGTTTGAGATATTTTAATTTAGGAAGCATCCAGTTTACTGACGATCAAGGGGGCATCATTCGTGATTTCACTCCCAATGAGTTGGCTGCTACCATTACTTATGCCCGAAAGCTTTCCGAAAGACTAGGAGTAGCCGTTAGTGGACGTTATATTCACTCTAACTTATCGGCCGACTTAATTCTCTCTAATCAACAGGAAACAAAAGCCGGAAATACCGCAGCTGCCGATATTTCGGTATATTATAATTCTCCTATTACGGTTGGAGGCCTGGAATCTGAGCTTGCTTTTGGTGCCAACATTTCAAATATTGGAGCCAAAATTTCTTACACCAATCGAAACGAAAGAGATTTTATCCCTACCAACCTTCGCATTGGTACTGCGTTTACCACCAATATTGACGAATTCAATAAATTTACCCTCGGTTTAGATATCAATAAATTGATGGTTCCTACTCCTCCTCAAGTAGATAGCCAAGGAAACATTATTTCAGGAACCGATCCTCGTCAAAAGACTTTGTTGAGTGGTATTTTTGGTTCTTTTGCAGATGCTCCGGGAGGATTTGGCGAAGAGTTGAAAGAATTTATCCTAGCCATTGGAGTAGAATATTGGTATAATAATTTGTTTGCCGCCCGAATTGGTTATTACAACGAACACGCGGAAAAAGGAGATCGTAAGTATTTCACCGCTGGGGTTGGACTGAGATATAAATTACTTGGTTTTGATGCTGCTTATTTATTGCCTCAAAAACAAACCAATCCATTGGCTGAGACACTTCGCTTTACCCTTCTATTCAAATTGGGAGATCAAAAAAATAAATAATTTAACTGACAAAGATTCATCGTTTATAAATGAAGCCCTTCTCTTTTTGGAGAAGGGTTTTTTATTTGTTTTATTGAGTAACTATCCCAAATTTGATTATCTAGTTATTGTAAAAAATTGACTAAAATCCCTGAGAATGCTGGACAGATCTATACCACCTGCCTTTCAAGTAGTTGACAATGTATCTATTTTACGAGCTACCACCCAATACCTTGACAATGGTATTCCGGTACATATGATCAACGCGGGTGGCCAACCGGTGCTGAGAATAGAACTTTTTTTTAAAGCAGGGGCAGCATATGACTCTAAATTGGGGAATTCGTACTTCGTGATTAAAATGTTACGAGAAGGAACTACCCAGCGCAATACCCACCAAATTAGTGAGTACATCGATCAATACGGAGCATTTGTGGAGTTTAAACCAGGACCCGATCGGGTGGGCATTACCTTGTATACCTTGTCCAAGTATTTAGATAATTTATTGGGTCTTTTGCAGGAATTATTGCAGGAAGCTACTTTTCCTGAAAAAGAGCTCGAGAACTTCAAAAACATCAGTCGTCAAAATCTTTTGTTGAACCTAAGACGCAATGGTTTTGTGGCTTCCCGAAAAATGAGTCAAGTTTTATTTGGTAGCCATCCCTATGGTTTAGACCTTACTACCGAAGCCATCGACCATATTACTCGCGAAGATTTACTCGTTTTTTATCAGAGCTTTATCAAAAACAACCCTTGCGATATCATTGTATCAGGCGAGACCAACGACTTGGTGTTCAACACATTGAATGAATATTTTGGAAAACTGGATTTGTCTGGGTTTTTGAAAAAAGAGCAACGTACTCATCCCATACCTAATTCACTATCCCAAAAACAACATCTGGAAATTCGCGAACAATCTACTCAATCTTCTATCCGCATTGGGCAACTTTCATTTACCAAAAACCACCCTGACTACCCTAGTTTTATCATTCTCAACGAAATATTTGGTGGATACTTTGGCTCTCGTTTGATGAGTAACATTCGCGAAGACAAAGGGTATACCTATGGCATTTACTCTCGAATAGCCTTGCTGGAGCAAGCCGCCTATTATGGTATCATGACCGATGTACGCAAAGAATTTACTCAGCAAACCATCGATGAAATTCACAAGGAATCTAAACGTATGCGTACCGAGCTGGTGCCTCAAGAAGAATTGGAGCTAGTGAGAAACTACATGTCAGGCACCCTTACCAGCACCATCAACTCTCCTTTTGCCCTGGCCGATATTTTTAAGGGCTTGTATTTTCACGGACTTGATTATTCTTTTTACGAAACCTATTTCGAGATTCTCAAAAACATCACTTCAGAGGATTTGTTAGAGATGGCCAATAAATACCTACATACCGAACAAATGTATGAAATTATAGTGGGTGGCAAGTAAAACGCTGCACTAAACGAATGATGTTGGCAATTATTTAAAACTACCCTATCAAATTTTTGTTATATTTGTGGTAATACAAAATAATCACACAATGTCAGAGCATAATAAACATACTATATTGAAGGACCACTCATTGGATGCAAATCACCGAATATTAACCGTGCGCATGAAGCACGCCGTGAGTCCTGGGGAATTAAAAACTACGTTGAACGACATCGTCGAAGAAGCGTTTAGTGGCCACTATACTATTGACAAGCACACCACTTATACCGATACAATGTACCGGGTTTCGGTAGTGCGAAAGTAAAATATTTGCTGCTTCAACCAGCTTTGTTACCCTTAGTAAAACGGAAAAAATAAAGTAATCCAAATTTGGTGTAATATCTGGTTG
>CALDJV010000323.1 GCA_937899305.1 uncultured Cytophagaceae bacterium | reverse complement strand
TAATTATTTAAACTACAAAGCATACGTGCGGAAAGTCGGTTAAAAATATTACTTCATCAAGTTATGACTTGGAACCAAGCTTTATTCCTATAAAATCTTTTTGATTTAATGAAATTCCTGTTGCTTTCTGTAAATGATTAATTGTGTAAATCAATTTATATTTATTTTATATTTTTTGTTGTTAATTCCTTTTTTAGATGTTATTTTTAACAAAAACTATCAAGCGATTAGCATATGAATATTATTGCGTGTAAAGTCATCATAACATCGAGAAGTGGTGAGACTCAGGTTTGGGATTCTGGGCTTGATGTAGGCGGTAAGACTCTAAAGCAGGTAGAGCAAAGCATGAATGAGCAAGGGGCAAAAGATGCAGACCCTTTTACTGTTCAACTAATTAAAATAGACACTTAATGACAAATATTTCGTGGGCATCAACAACTACTAATCCGTTCACAGGGTGTTTACCTGATAGTGAAGGTTGTATGAATTGTTATGCCATAGGACAATCTTGGAGGAATGCTAATAATCCAATTATTGCAAGTAAGTATGAAGGAGTGGTTAGGAAAACCACTGCGGGTAATTTGAAATTTACTGGTAAAGTAAATTTTCTTGAATCAGCCTTGTACCCTATGATGAGGTGGAGCAAGCCTCAGTACAATTTTATGGGAAGTATGGCTGACCTATTTTACAAGGAAATCAAAAAGGAGTGGTTAGATATTGTGTTTGCTTATATGCTTTGTGCTCCTAAGCATGTACATATGGTACTTACCAAAAGACCAGGGAGGATGCGAGAATACATAGAAAATAATTTTGGCAGCCTTTCAATGATAAATCATATGGAAGAAGTGAGGAAAAACTTTGATAAGTATGAGCATTTACTTCACAATTTCGTGGAATTTCTACCTGATTCAGAAAGGTGTGGGTGTAGAGTAGGGCCTGAAGACACTACCCCTTGTGGTATTTATGACAAGCGGAAAGTTGGCTTTTGTGATCTTGATGAGGAAGTGGGATTTGGGTATTCCTACAATTCAATTTTTCGAATTATTGAAGAAAAAGTTCAACACATTTGGTATGGTGTAAGTGTAGAAAATCAGGAACAAGCTGATCGCCGAATACCAGAACTGTTAGAACTTAAAACCGGTGGTTTGAAATACTTAAGCCTTGAGCCGCTGATTGGTCCTGTCGATTTAAATCAATATATAGAATATCTAGATTACCTAATCATAGGAGGGGAAAGTGGCACCAAAGCACGTCCAGTACACCCAGATTGGGTGAGGCAAATTGTTGAGGTGGCTCAAAAACACAACAAAATAATTCATTTTAAACAATGGGGAACCTGGCTCCCCTGGGAAATGACAGGAACTCCAAGAATGATGTTGAGCCAGGATGGCCAAGAACAGGATATTTGGCAAATGGATATGGAATTGGCAAATGGAGATTGGAACTCCAAGAAATGGTACGAGATCTTATCCACCATTGATGAATTCACTCCTCTGTATAACAAAGGAAGGGACTACTTGTTAGCTTTTGAGAAAGTAGGCAAAAGTAAATCTGGTTATATGTTGGATGGGAAAGAATATCGAGAGTTTCCAGAAATGCCAGCTTATTGCCAGCATAAATTAAAGTAATCTATAGCTTTAACAAATCTAAAAGACCACGGTCTTTTAGATTTGTTAAGACTCAATTGAATCATTCCTAACCTTAATATAAAGCTTTACATCAGGAATAATAATTTCTTGGCCAACCAGATGATCCAGGGAAAAAGTGTTGACAATTTTGTCTTTATTCGCATTGGCAATTAAATGATAGTATTGAGGAGCTCTTTCCCCCTTGTGCTTTGTGTAGTATCGCCAAGCAAGGCTTTCACAGGTATCTCCCAATTGGACTTCATGTATGATGTCAGATGCTTGGGGAATCCATTCATAATTATTTTGAAGTAACATTGTGGAGTTGTCCCTAAAAATAATAAACGGGAGGCCTTCAAAATAAGGATTACTATCTTCAAACTCATCAGGGTTATTCATTGTGCATCTCTAATTTGGGTTCTTCTCCAATCTTCATTACCGGTATCAAGCTGTAGTGTTATATCAATTATTGCTTGTATAGGCAGGTAATTATTTCCTTCATAAAACTCTGTGTAGTTCACATTAAAGGTTTTTATGACCCACTCATAATCCAAAAATAAATCGCCACAAACAAATTTAACTACTGGGTATTTACCGTCATCGTCTGCATAAGTAAGCCCAGTCAGCCAGTTTACCTTGTTTACGACTTCATCTCGTTGCTCCCTTTTCCACCATACATCAATCTGAAAGGAAAGCTTATGGCTGCCAGAATTAAATTGGGTTCTGGGGTTATTTCGGCTGATGGCATTAATGTCAGTAATGCTAATTCCCCGACTAATTTTCATTTCCCTGGGTACTGAATCAAATGAAAACCTATCATCTGGGTTTCTTATATCTACTATGTATATGGTATCCTTTGGAATCATTTATTATCAAATGTAATTAAATGAGTGAAAGTTTTTGCAAATTAAATTAAAAATACGGTTATTTCGGTTAATTTATATTATCAAAAGATATGATTATTATTTTTATTTGTTAATATTGTATGAGTTGGATTGGTGATTTAAGAAAATATTTACCGCGAATAGGCAAAAAAAAAGATGATCATTCCAACGAAAATGAAAGCATCTCCACGCTGGAAAGCCGTCAGGAAAAAAAAAGTAAAGTAGTTACCGGGGCACCAGATGGAGGGAGAAGTTCTTTGATTAATAGCGATTTTTGGGATAAAGGTTTTGGAGGTTTGAAGGGAGGGTTTGCCAAAAAAGACTTGGCCATACTGGATTACCTGGCAAATAAACACCATCACGTTGCCAAGGCAGTAGCCAATATAGTCTTTTTAGCATCCACAAGGTTTAAGGTGAGTTTTGGTGCCAAAGTATCTGCCAAACAAGCTGAAAGAATGAGGAAGTTCATTGCTGGAAGGTCCTACTACTCAGTTGGTACCAACAGGACCTTGGTCAATGACTTATACAGACAGTTAGGCACCTATGGTGCCATCAGTGCTGAAATAGCTTTGGAGATGAAGGGAAGAGTGCCAGTGGCAGTGGATGAGGTTGTTACTGTCGATAATCAAGGAATTGATTATGAAGTTGTTGATAAGAAGTTTGTCTTCTATCAAGAAGACCCAAACCGCCTTGGCGGAAAGCGTTACTTGAATAAATTGACTTACCGTTATTCTCCCTTATGGACTGATGGTAAGAGTCCTATAGCCGTTCCTCCAATGTTGGCAGCCCTAAGAATGTTAGGAGTAGAAGATAAGTTGATTAACAAAATGGAGGACATTGGCCATAAGCTGGATTTGTTCGGTTTTATGGTTATGAAAATGCAAAAGCCAGAACCAGAAGAGGGAGAGGAAGAAGATGATGAATCTTACCAGGCAAGGTTAAGGCAATTCCAAAGAGAAGAGACGGCAAAGCTTGAGAATAGGGCATCTTCTGGAGTAGCTGCGGTTTTTGAAGATGATTTTGATTTTGAGCTTCTTGGCAATAAGCTAAATGCCGAACAACTACAAAATCTCAAAAAGGTTATAGACACGGATTTGCTGTCTGGATTGAAACAAGACGGGTTCCTTTTTGGACAAAGTAATTCTACTACTGAAACACTTGCTCGGGTTGTTTTGGTCATTATGATATCAATGGTTATGTCCTTTCAACACATGGTGGAAGACTTCCTAAGTGATCTGATATACCTTGATCTAGTGCTGCATGATTTCAAAGTTGATCAGATAAATATCGAATTTGAGGAACCATTAATTACTGATCAGCAAAGAAAGCAAAATGTAAAAGCAAAAATGCTGGATAACATTGAACGTTTGATTGAACTCGGTTTTATAAGCCGAACCATAGCAGCAAATATGATGGGGTTTGATGAACTCTATGAGTCTGACGAAGAATATGAAAAAAGAAGGGCGAAGGAACAAAAAGATTCACAACCTTCTAACCCTGAAAATAATAATCCAGATGCTGAAAATGATTTAGATCCATCTGCCGGAACCGCCCCGGAGAAGGAAGTAATTGTATAAAATATTTGAATAATATGGCAACATCAAGTGCATTTTTCACTCTTAGTTTGAAAAGTAATTTTCACGACTATGCGCTCATTCAGGGCAAGGCTAATTCTATATTAAAACCCGCAGATGCAACCCCAAAGGATCAGGATTACATTCGGGTAACATTCAGGCTTTTGACAGCTACGATGGCCAATGCTCATAACTGGGGAGCTACTGATTTCTCTGATGAAGATGTATTGAAAGAATCAGTTGAGCTTATTATTGGAAAGCCGGCATACCTCGATCACAACATGTGGTCTGTCACCAATAATATTGGAGTGATTGAAAGCGCTTATTGGGTAGAGGAAGCTGTTGATTCAATGGGAAATACCATTCCTGCTGGAATAGAAGGAGTCTTTAAGGTGGATGCGAAAAAATGGCCGGATATTGCCCGAGATTTACAAGCAGAGATCCCATCAATTCAGAGTGCAAGTGTTACCGTAAAATTTGAATATGTTCCTTCACATCAATTTGAGTATAAATCTGATTTTTGGTGGGAAATTGGGGAAATTCAAGATGATGGTCGAATGTGTTGCCGAAAGGCAACTAAAATCCTTGATTACCATGAAGCATCACTTGTTTCCCTTGGGGCGGACCCATTTGCTAAAATCCGGGTGAATGGAGAGCTGTTTAACATTGAGCATAGCGCGGTATGGATGAACGAATTAGTACCTACAACTTCTGAGATTTCTGCAAGCAAGTTTTCACTGAATAAGGCTGGCCAACAAAAATTGGCGCAGATTTATCTCAACAATCCTGAACTCCAAAAGATCAACAATGCCTATAAAAATGATCAGGGTGAGTTTTTGGATGTAGGACAAAAGCAAATTTACAATGAGAATGGAGAGCAAAAAATACGGCTTTCTATCGTGAGTGCTGAGAACGTGGATGCTCAAAAATTGGAAGCTCTGCAACAACTTGCTGGAGACTTCAAAGAAAGAAGTGAGTCGTCAATCTTAGCCCAACGCCAACAGGAGGAGTTACACCAACAACAAATCTCCAACCTAGAGAACCAAAGGAATGTGCTTCAGGCCAAGGTTCAGGATATGGAATCAAAGGTACTGGCCCATCAAGAACTTGATCTTGGCTACAAGGAATTACAATCAAGTCATACTGAAACCCAGAATATTTTGCTAAAGGCACAAGAATCGCTTGCCAAAAAAGAAGAGGAATCCTCTGAAAGATTCAACAAGATCCAGGAGTATCACAATAAAGTCTCGGAGTTGATGAGCCTTAAAGTGGATCTGGAGCAGAAGGCAAGTGAATGGAAGGCAAAGTATGAATCTGCTGAAAAAGAGTTGGAGAAAGAAAGAGAGGCATTCAAAGAAACAAGTGACTTTGCCAATTCCCTGTTGGAGCAAAAACAGACGGAGGCAATCCGCTTGTATAAACTTGGAGCCCTTGCCAAGGAAATCCCACAAGATGAGCAAGAAGAAATGGAAAAGCATATTGGCCAGATGAACTGGAAGACGCTCAAAGCCTACATTGGAGATAAGGGAGGTGATTTCTTCGAGGAAAATGAGTTTTGCTGTCCTTCTTGTGATGCTCCAATCAAGAGTCTGAAATCATCCAAAACCTCGCCTAAGGAGGGTGAACCTGAGAATCCACCTAAAGGGGAAGGAAATGAAACCTTGATGGATATAGGTGCTTCTTTGTGAGTTCAAGTAAGTACTAAACAATAGTCTGTATTGAAATGAAAGTTTAATATGAAGTAATTATGGCAAGAAACGTAACAGGGTCGATTCACCCGACTCAAAATATTTTTCTCGAAAAAATTAACTGGGCAGCAGAAATTACCCAAACTTTTGTGAATAATTCCTCAGATACCTTGGTCCAGGGTGATGTTGTTGAGTTGGATGGGGAAATGTTGGTAACAAAACAAGAAAATAGCTATCCCATCGGTATCGTAGTCAACGAAGCCAAATCAGGGGAGGAAGTTGTTGTTTGGATGAAAGACTATGCTGCGGTATCAAATGGCGTAAATGCCTCAGAAGCCAATGACTTGGTCTACGATACGCTTGTTAAGATAGTTTCAACGAACCCTGTCAAGTTCGAGGAAGCTGCGGCAAATGATTTTGCAGTGGGTATCGTGTTAAAGGGAGCGCTTGCCAATGGTAGTGTAAAAGTTGGGCTTTTTAGAAGCTTTGTGAAGAAGGCTTAGGCTTTTTAAAAAATCATTTCCAGGGCCAGTTCCTGGCATTCTGACATAATATTTCTAGGAATAAAAATTTTGTAATCGTATGATTCAAACTAGTAATGGGGTTTATGTCCCCGGATCAATGGAAAGTGTTTTGCCATTTGGAAAAAGTAGTCTTACTTCTTCATTTTCTAAAACAAGCTTATCACAGAGTCCTGAAACATTAAAGCAAAATCTTAAGGAATTTGCGCGGCAAGTCTATTCCCACAAATGGGATGAAAAGACGATGCAGCCTTTGATGTTGAAAAAGGAACTTCGAGACCAAAACTGCAAGTTGTTAGAGAGCAGCGACTTGGCGAAAAAGCAAGAAGTAATAGGTGATTTTATTGCTCAACTTAATCAGTTACGTTCTGGCAAAACAACCGGAGGCATTGCTTTTGGTAAACCCAAAAACGTTAGCTTGGCCTATGCCACTAATATGTTTTTTGGAAAAAGTTTGAACGAAGTGTTATTTCAACTTGGGGCAACCGATTCCAGTGTTTCCTATGGTGATATAGCTGAGCAATTAGGCTACGAAGGTTTTAGTGCTGAAAACTTTGAAAAAGACATCATTGAGTACGGTAATGAGAAAAAGATTTCAAGCTTTTTGAATAGTACTTCTGAAAACAAGATTTACCGTTTTTTGATGGTGGAAGTGATTCTTAACGCCATCAGAGTTGGACTAGAACTTTCAGCCAAACATATAGATTGGATCTCTGGAACCATAAGTGTTTCTAAAAGAAAGGTTACTCAACCTACTATGAAAGATGGAGACACAATGGTCACAAAGCTTGGGGAAGGAGAGCTGATATCAATGGGTACAGTTGAGTTTGATCAGAAGGATGTAGAGGTAGCCAAAGTAGGGAAAGGGATCATCTTTACTGATGACTTTTTGTTTGAGTCAGAAGTGGACGTTGTAAATCTATTCTTATATAAGGTTGGGGTAAAAATGGCGGTTGCCGAAGATTTATACGCCGGATATACTTTAGTGAATGGTGACACAAAAGACCCTGATATAGACGAGTCAGCACCAGTCATTGGTAGCCAGACCATTGGCGCATATAGTTTCCGTGATTTCAAAAGGGTAATCAACCGCATGGGGGCGATGGGTAATAGCCCTGACGCGCTTATCTCTGGGGAAGAAGAGGGACTTGATGTCAGCGATGTAGCGGAAATTCAAGGAGGGAATTTTAGTACTTCTCTTTTAAAGGTAGCTGGTATTAACTCAAACATGCCAGAGTTAACCCATTACCATCAATTGATGCCCAAGGATCAAATCATGTTCTTAGATTCAATGGGGACTATGCGAAAACTTCGCTACCGAAATATGAGAGCAATGAAACGTACCAATCCTGCCAATGATACAGAGGAATTGTTTATTTACAATTACATCGGTTTTATGATTGCTGACCGAGATGGGAGAGTAATTCTTGATCGAAGTCTCGTTTATGATAAATTCCCTGCTTCTATGGATATTGAGAGGTTGTATACAGAACAGCAAGCTTTGTTGGTTTAATGTACCCCCCGTAATATCTAACTTATCAAGATTTAAATAGAATACTGATCGTATAAAATAACTAAAACATGGCAGAAGCAAACGCTGAAAAGGCTAAAAAAAACAAGTTCTTCTATGCAAAACTCAAGGCAGGGAAAGAGAGTTTTTGGGACTCTACTTCTCCCGATAGAGATAGGGCAAAGATAAGTAAGGGGCAAATAATCCCAATGTATCGAACAGGTCATCTCACTAAGCTGAAGGAAAAGATATGGGAAGAAAAAAGTGAGGATGATTACAAGTCCTACTGGGTAAATTATTTCACTGAAGAAGGGAAAGAAGGAGAAGCTCTTGATAAGGCGTTTAAGGCATTAGAAGTCATTGCTGATTCTATTGGCAAATACGTTTTTCGTATGCATAAGACTGAGTATGAAGCTCAGCTTGCGAAGTCAGCTGAAGCAAAATCGGAGGAAAAGAAAGCCACTGCCTCTGGAGCGGCAAAAAAAGCATCGGGAAGTAAGTAGTAGTTTAATCACCAAATATTTATGGAAACAGATGTACTTAACGAAAACCCACAGTTCGGAACAGCCTTGGAGCTTATCCGAAAAAATGAGTTTTTGAAAAGTACTAAAATCACTGATGACGATGTAAGTCATGCCATAAAAATGGTGATGATGAAGCTGTCACATCAGCTCAACAAGCTGTCTGAAAATCGTTACAACGAGGACTACTACTCTGACGAAGAAAGGGTACTTGTGGCAGCTTATGCTTCTTATGACTTATTTGTAGAAAAGGTTGAATTTCAAGCTTCTTCTAAAGCAGAAGAAGGGGAGGAGGTTGAGTCAGATTTTGCAGTGAAAAAAGTTAAGACTGGTCCAACAGAAGTTGAATTCGATACCAAAGTGAGTGGAAATAAATTTGAGCTTACCAAAGAAGAGATCGAGGGGAGGCTCAAAAAAAAGGTTTGTGAAGCAGCTAAGGTATTAAAAATTGTGATACCAGATCTGTGTCCCAAAAGAAAACGTAGAACTAATATTGGTGCTTATTATGGGTAACTCAATATGAATATAGGTAAGGCGCTGAGGCTAAAAGCCAAGGTTAAAAAAGTTATTAAGAAGAGAATTTTTGATGGTCTTCCCCAAATTGAAGCTACTTTTTATATAGAGGAACCTGGTGAAAAGAGTATGGTGGGTATTTTGACTGGCCAACCAGGCAGATCTAGTAAAAAGAAAATGACACCATATGTGGCCAACTGCTTTTTTGTAAACCAAAATGAGCAAGAAATTGATCGGGGTGTATCTGGTGGAATTAATGAGAGGGAAGCTTACCTGCTTTTTTTTCGAGATGATTTGATTAAAGCTGGGCTTATTGGGTCTGATGGTAAGCTTTTAATCAGAGAAGATACGCCACAAGAATATGTAGAGGTAAAAGCTTTACAGTATCGAATTTCCCAGGTGAGGGATGAGGCACAGATGGTAGATGAATTTCTACTTACCGAAGTTTATATAATGCCAAGGGTTAATAACGCAAATGGCCAAAAAGTTTAAAATAAAAAAAGTTGGTTCCTGGCCAAGTTTGAATTCATTCCTTTCACATGCAAAGTCAGGGTTTAGTAGAAGTAGCGTTGATGGCATAGAAAAGTTGGCCGAAGCAACGCTTGATAACATCAAGGGGCATATTGATAAGCAAGATCTTAACTGGGCTCCTAAAAAACGTGCTTCCAAATCTGGTAGTACTAAATCATGGATAGATACTATGGAATTGTATCATTCCTTTTTTATCCAAAAACAAGAAAAAAAAGTTTCCATTGCTGTTAAAGGAGAGAAGAATAAACTAAAATTCTTAATTCTAGAGCATGGATCTGTAAAAAGAAATATTCGTCCAAGGCCTGTAGTTGAAGTTTCATTGAAAGAAGCCACCCAGAAAGCTCAAAAAGCCAATGGAGGGTTAACTTATTCCCTGAAAAAATTCTTGTCAAGATTTTTCCAGTGAACGCAATGAAAAACCAACATTTAATAATTGCCTTATTGGCAATGATATTTGTTTTGAATAGTGGTTGTTCAAAACTTAAAATTTCTGTATCCAGTAACAAGGTTTCTGGCACAGTTAAGACCAATGCGCTTATCCACATATCTCAAGCAGCAGCCAGAAAGGCTTTTGACAAAATCAAAGTTGACTTGTCTAAGACGATTAAGGTTGATCTTTCAAAGACCTCGCTGAGGGGGTTTATTTCAGATCAGGAATTGATTCACTATGAGATTGATACGACTAGAAATCAAGGACAAACCTGCTTGGTAATTACTCCTCTTTATGCCAAGATTCAAGACTATCTTATCACCATTATTACCGAACATTTTGAAGGAGCAGGAGAGCTTGCGCCGATAATTATTCAAGGGTTGGCCGAATACATATCAAATGAGGTTCAAAGGCAATTTGGACTACAACATTGGATATGCCTAAATAAAAATATCCCCCCCAATCAATGGATTCCTGTTGAGAATAAGTTAAGGATTGTCGTCTACACATTAGACAAGAATCTGAAATTTATCGAGGTAAAAACTGATATAGCCAGGATGGAAGAACTGGTGTTAAGGGTGGTAGCAATGCTTGTCCGAGGAGAAATTAAAATTTCCATTAAATCCCAATAAAAAAGATGGTGCAAAAGATTGGCCCAGGTGAGAAGAACACTCGCTTGGGCATATTGCTAAGAAAAATATTGTTTTCTCTCAACTATGCAGGTATATCCGATTTTCAGAAAAAAAACAACCTGAATGTCGATGGTATATTCAACCTGGTAGAATATCAATTACTTCAAAAGCAATTACTCGAGCCACAAGAATTAGATTTTCAGGGTGAGTATATCAGTGTCCCACGGAATAAGGATCAAATAGTAATTAACCAGGTAGATTGTCATACAAGCCCAAAGCAGGTGTTTGACATATGGGATAAAAACAAATTCAAAAGTCCGCCATCAATAATCATTGATAGAAATGGAGGCTTTTTTAGGGGGTATGATGAATCTTTTTGGGCGCACACTGTTACCAGTGGGCGGTCGGAAGATTTATGGCGGAGTCAATGTAGTATACACGTAAGCCTATGCAATTGGGGAGTTGTCCAGCAACGTATTGACTCAAAGTATTATACCAAAGTAGATGAGTTTGGGAAAAATGGGCCTGGGAAAACCATACAATCATCTGATGTATGTTACCTCGAGGAAGGTTATAAAGGGTATTTTAAATTTCAGGAATATACTGATATACAGATAAAAAAGCTTGAATCCTGGATACTTATGATGTCTCTAAGGTTTGACATCGAATTACTCTACAGATCAGATAGGATTTGGGCATATACTGAGGATGTCTTTCGTGGCATCCCTGGGATTTATAGCAATAACTCGTTTGACGAATTTTCTGAAGGAGAAATCGGTCTTTATCCAAGTACAAAGCTTATAAAAATGTTGGAGGGGCTGAAAAAATACGAAACTGAATAAACATGTATTTTTC